>JABWBZ010000143.1 GCA_013359335.1 bacterium | reverse complement strand
AGGTTCTTCGAGAACGCCCATGATCTTAAAATTGACAGAGTCCATTGGGAGATTCAACGTTTCTCCAACAACATCGTCACGGCCGAAATATTTCTGCGCCATGGCTCTAGAAATGATTATGGAATACGGATTATCGAGAGCTGTTGAAGCGTCGCCCGACAGTAGCGGCAATGTCAATACATCGAATAACGTCGAGTCGGCATAAACAATCGATTCATAAAATTTCTCAGTCGAGTTTGGTTTCTGCACCAAGTTATCCCGAAGACGGCGAAGACGGACTACCGATTCTATTTCCGGGTAATCTTTCGCAATCAATGGCGCTACTCCCGGGCCGGTAACGGCATACGCTTCCGAGCCGGCATTTTTCGGTAAAAAATATTCGCAATTCAACCTGTAAATCCGATCGGCTTTTTCATGCTGTGTCTCGTAACTCAGTTCATCCCAAACATACAAAACAATCAATAAACACGAAGTCATGCCAACGGCCAGACCGGCAATATTGATGAATGAAAACAACTTGTGTTTCAGCAAATTGCGCAATGCGATCTTCAGGTAGTTTTGGAACATTGTTTTCTCCATTTTTTACAAACGTCCTACGTGAGACGAAATCTTCGCCTCACGTTTGGCGTTTTACGTCTGCAGTTTTTATTCGTATTTTAAAACATCAGCCGGGTTAGAGGACGCTGCTTTCAGAGCTTGGCCGCTCACTGTCAGGAAAGCGATGATTAACGCAGCAGCGGCAGCCAGGATAAAGACATCCGCCGTTATGGCTGTCCGGTACGCGAAGTCCTCGAGCCAACGTTGCATAAAAAAATAAGCGGCCGGCCACGCGACAATATTGGCAATAAGCACGAGCATAGTAAATTCTTTGGATAATAATGCGATCAATCGCGGATTACTGGCGCCCAATATTTTACGAATACCAATTTCTTTGGTTCGCTGTTCTGCTGCATAGGCTGCCAAGCCGAAAAGCCCCAGACAGGCAATGCCGATAGCCAGCGCGGAGAAATACAAAAACAAATCGGATAATCTTTCCTCAGTCCGATAAAGTTTTTCATATTCCTGGTCGATAAATGAATATTCGAAGGGGCGTCCGGGAGAGAATTGTTTCCATATCGATTCTATTGCAGTTAGCGTTTCTGAAATACCCGTACCATGAATTCGAATTGAAACGACGCGATGCCAGAAAGGTTGGATGCGAATGACGAGAGGCTCGATCCGTTCTTTCATTGAACGGAAATGAAAATCTTTGACCACGCCGATCACGCGGCCTGTCAGTGGCGGCGTTTCGTTCAGCAATGTAATTTCTTTACCGAGCGGTTCCGCCCATGTCAATTGTGCCGCCGCGGTTTCATTGATAATAAATGCTTCGCCGGCATCGGTGACAATATCTTTTGAAAAATCACGGCCTGCATAAAGTTCGAGGCCGTAGGTTTTGAGAAATTCATGGTCGGTAATTACGGTCGACCAGAACAAATTATCGCCTTCATTGGCTCCTTCGGCATGATAGCTTTGCCGAAACTGGCCTCTACCGGGGACCGATGATGCAGCCGATATTCCAGTAACGGAACGATTCTTGAGAAGCTCTTGCTTAAAAGCATCAAATTGTTTTTTAATTCCGTCCGGCAACGGCAATACAACAATTTGATCGTCAGCCAGATCGAGTTTTGAATTCTGCATAAACTGCAACTGGCGATGTACGACAACCGTCGCAATCATCAAGGCGATGGAAATGGCGAATTGCGCGACGATGAGCGTCCGCCGCAAGCCGGT
The DNA here is from genome assembly GCA_013359335.1 of bacterium. Lineage (GTDB taxonomy): Bacteria > CLD3 > CLD3 > SB21 > SB21 > JABWBZ01. The sequence continues at coordinate 6,914 of JABWBZ010000143.1, read as the reverse complement.
GCGCGCTTTCATTTTAAAGCTGCCTTTCAAAATCGCCGCCGGCCGAAATGCAGAAAGAAATAACGCCGGATAACTGCCGGATATAGCTGCAACGATGAATAAGATCATGACGAGTCCGGCCCATTCTAAACCGGTAAAACTTCCACCCAGCGTATAGTGGCGGCCGGATAATTCATTGAAAGCAGGCACCGATAATTCCACCCACAGAACCGCGAGCGCGAACGACAGCATGCAATACAAAACAGACTCACCAAGAAATTGGCGAATCAATTGGCTGCGTTGTGCGCCTACAACTTTTCTTAAACCAACTTCTTTTAAACGGGCGCCGGATCGGGCAATTGACAGGTTGGTGAAATTGATGCAGGACAGAAGCAGAACAAATATTCCGACCATTGCAAAAATATAAATATTTTTGATATCGCCATTGGTCGCGATATCGCCGGTAGTGTGGTGTGAACGCAGGTGGATATCGCTGAGAAGCTGCAGCCCGAACGTCAATTTTTTATTTTCAGGCGCTTCGATATTTTTATCGAGAAAAGAACGGAGCGGAGTTGTTAATTCCATCGGCGTCATCTTATCCTGCAACAAAACGTAGGTATAAAACGACCACATAACCCAATCATTGAGCACGCGCTCTTTTAGCAAATAGCGCAGAATTTCCTGCAGCGATAAGAATGATGCGAGACAATCGAATTGAAGGTGCGATGTTGTCGGAATGTCTTTCATCACGCCGGTTACTTTCATATCGTACTGATTTTCATAACGAATAATTTTTCCGATCGGATCGCTGTCCCCAAAATATTTTTTCGCCATCGTCTCGGTCAACACGATTGAAAACGGCTCGGATAACGCCGTTTTAGGATCGCCGGATAAAAGGGGGAAAGAAAACATATCGAAGACACCGTTGTCGGCAAAATAAAAAGATTCTTCTCTGAACGGTTGATCGCCGATGGTTAAAATCGGTTTAGCCGCATAAAAGCGGACAACGGATTCGATATCCGGAATGTCTTGTTTGATCGTTGCGCCGACACCGGTTGGCAAAGCCGGAGCGCTGACGAAATTGCTTTCATCTTGTCTTTCATAATACATCCTGTAAATCCGCGAACCATTTTCATGAAAGGCATCGTACCGAATTTCTTCTTTGACATACATGAAAATTAAAATAAAAGCGGCCAGACCGACGCTCAATCCGGCAATATTGATAAAAGAATAAGTTTTTTGTTTCCACAAATTGCGCAAAGCAATCTTGAGGTAGTTCTTAAACATAGAACCTCCATGATTTTTTTGAAAACTTAATTTAAAATACGTTTTCCGTCCTTAAACTGGTCCGTCCGTTATTCGTATTTTAAAGTTTTCACTGGGTCGCTCGTCGCGGCTTTCACCGCCTGGTAACTAACGGTTGCTATAGCGATCACGAGAGCAAGAGTCGTGGCTATCAAAAATGTTCCAACACTAAGAGGCGCTTTGTAAACGAAATCAGCTTGCCATTGTTGCATTATAAAATACGCCGCCGGGCATGCCAGCGCGCCGGCTATCAATACGAGTTTTACAAAATCTTTTGACAGTAAAGTCACGATACCGCTCATGTTTGCGCCAAGCACTTTTCTGATACCGATTTCTTTCGTGCGCTGCTCGGTAGTGAATGCGGCTAAACCGAAAAGCCCAAGACAGGCGATAAAAATTGCAAGAAATGCAAAATAAGCAAACACACGGCCGAGTTGTTCGTCGGCGCGATGCAAGCGGTCGAAATCATCATCAAGGAAATAATAATCAAATGGATAATCGGGTGAAAATTGTTTCCAGACGGATTCGACGTGATTTAAAACCGGCGCGTATTCATGAGCGGCAATGCGCAGTGAAATAAAATTCAAATTTTTTAGCGGCATCATGTTGATCGCCAAGGGTGTGACCGTTTCACGAAATGAGAATAACTGAAAGTCTTTTGCTACCCCGATAATATTGCCGCTGATATCCTGGCCTGACCATCGTGTTTTGATGGATTTGCCCAGGGCTATTTCCGGCGACGACCATCCCGCTTCTCGCAGAAAGGCTTCATTCACCAAAAATGCGCTCGTTGCGTCAGAAGGTCGGCTATCGTCAAAATTACGTCCGGCCACAAGCGGAATGCCGTACGTTTGTAAAAAATAATAGTCTACGAAATAACGATGCAATCCAAGTTCTTCAGACACTCCTTCGACGCGATAACCGTTACCATTACCTGATCGCGCCGGCACTTGTTCAGTCAACGTCAAATTCTGCACGCCGGCGTTGCTCAACATTGCCGTCCGAAACGCGTCGATATTCTGGCGTATGCCGTTATTAACCGGCAGAATGACGATCTGACCGCGATCGAAACCCAGGTTGAAACGGCGGATCAATTGCATTTGATCCGATACGACGAGCGTACCAATGATCAAAATAACCGATATCGCAAACTGAAAAATCACCAACCCTTTGCGAAACCAGGTCGTCCACGTGCTTCCACTTTTCAGCTTGCCTTTTAAAACTTCAATCGGTTGAAATGCCGAAAGAAAAAACGCCGGATAACTTCCTGCAGCAAGTCCTCCGATCAAGCCCGTGACGATCAAACCACCAAGCATAGGAAAGTTGGACAAAAAATCAATCGTCATGCGTTTGCCGGCAATGGCGTTGAAAACCGGAAGAAATAATTCGATCAGACCAAAGCTGATGACCGTCGACAAGAAGCTCAACATCAAAGCTTCACTGAGGAATTGACGAATTAATTGAGATCGATAAGCGCCGAGCACTTTCCTCATACCGACTTCCCGCGCGCGTTGCGACGAGCGGGCCGTTGCAAGATTCATAAAATTGATACACGCGATAGCAAGAATAAAAACGGCAATTGCCGAAAAAATATAAACGTATTGCATGTCACCGTTGGGCGTCAACTCAGCGCGCAATTTGGAATGAAGACGAATTTCCGTCAACGGTTGAAGACTGATCGCATACCACGGTTCTTTCATATGCTTTTTCAAAAATCCGTCGAATTGCGATTCCACTTCCGTTTTAGAAACTCCTGGCGCCAGTAACACGTACGTGAAAACAGGATCGAAGCCCCAGCCCTCGGTACGTCCTTTGAGACTGGCGAATGAAGCGAGAAAGTCGAATTGAATATGTGAATTCGACGGCAGATTTTTAATTACACCCGTAACTTCGTAACCCGGAAATTGTCCATCGTTATAGGCGTCGATGGCCAATGTTTTACCGAGCGCTGACTGATTGCCGAAATATTTTTGGGACATGGATTCAGTGATGACGATCGTATTGGGTCGAATTAAGGCTGTATGAGGATCGCCTTGGATAAACGGAAATGTAAAAACATTGAATACATCCTGATCGGCAAAAAAAAGATTGGGTTCGTAAAAACGATTATCGCCGTGGGCAATGACCCGTTTTTCGTTCCATCCCATTTTTCGAAAACGGACGGCACGTTCGATTTCTCTTCCAAAATCCGTTCGCAAGGCCGGCGCCCAGGAAAAAGCGCCGTTGGCGTTAGTGGGTTGGCCGTCGCCGCCATTGCCCGCCACCACGCGATACACTCGATCCGCTTTTTCATTAAACCGATCATAACTAATTTCGTCCTGAATGTACAAAACCATCAGCATGCAACACGCCATACCAATGGATAGACCGGTGATATTAATTAACGAATACGATTTGTGCTTCAGTAAATTGCGTACAGCGATTTTGAAATAATTTTGGAACATTGTGCGTCTCCATTTTTATCAGTTGCTAATGGTCATATCTTTCATATCCGGAAATCTCGCCTGAATTCCCCACCCTCCAAAATCTTCTGACACCGCCATCCAAATTTCGTTTTTGCCTTTTTGGAGCGGAAGATAAACGGCATCGTAATAACCGATCGTTCCCAGAAAACGATAATCCCTTGAGAGGTAATTGTTCATTCCGTCGTAAAGAAGTTTTCCATTGCAGTAAACTTTGACGCGGTCGCTGAAACCGATCATCAGTTTCTTAATTTGATCTCTTTCGGAAACGAGAGAAATTTTTGCAAACGCCGTATTGAGACTGTCGGTAATTCCTTGCACTTGAGCGAGATTAGCAAGCCCGGTTGATTCACATTCCAATTTAGTCCACTTCAGATTTTCTGTTATTGCAGTGTTCAAAACGGTAACATTGTCCAGCAATTTTTCAGGTATCGCATTAGAAACTTGCCACGCCATAACCGCGCCGGACGGTGTTTCTTTTTTAGGCGGCGGCGATCCTTTCAGCGCCTGTTTATCTGATTTTGTAAATTGGAAATTAGCGAAATAGGCGCCGGTAAAATTACTACTCAATAAACCGACCGACCCCGATCGTACCGGCATTTTCATTTCGTTTACGAATAATGCCGGTTTTTCCATATCCTGGATGTACACTTCAGCTTGCGTACCTGAAACGGCAATTCTAATGTGCATCCATTGATTGAAAACGTACTTGACCGGATTGCCATAACCTTCGCCGTAGTATAGTTGCCATGCTGCGATATCATTGAATACCGGCGTATATTGATTGGCATCAGGATTTCCTGATTGATGCGGGCGAATATAAAAATTTTCATAATTGTTTGGATCTTGAACTCGCCAGACTGCGCCCATAAATCCGCGTTCGCCTGTAACGGCAATATCAAATTCTATCGTGCCATTTGTAAATGCAGCATCACCGATACTGGCGCCGGCTCCTTTCAAATACAATGCTTTCTGACCAAGATAATCGACGACTTTGAATTCATTTCCGGCCATCTGCCATCGCGGCGAATCGAACGGAATGACTTGAGCTTTGACGGAAATCGTTGCGAGACTAAAGAATAATAGCGCCTTCAGAAAACAATTTCTTAACATACATTTCTCCTTAATAATTAAACAGCAGGCGTCAAACGTGATACGGAAACGGACGTCGTCTTACGTTTGGCATTTTACGTTCACCTTATTCATATTTCAACGCATCCACCGGATTCGCATTCGCTGCACGAATGGATTGAATTCCCACCGCTGCCAAAGTGATGATCATGGCAACTGCACCAGCTACAACAAATGTTTCGGGGTGAATAGGTGTGCGGTATGCGAAATTTTCCAACCAAGCGGACATCAATAAATATGCAATCGGCCAGGCTAATACATTGGCGATCAAAACAAGTTTTACAAAGTCGGCGGAAATCATCATCATGATTCGTCTAGAACTTGCGCCGAGAACTTTACGAATTCCAATTTCCTTAGTGCGCCGTTGCGTGGTAAATGCGGCCAACCCCAGCAATCCCAGCACGGCAATTCCGAGCGCAACGGAGGTGCCATAACTCATGACAGCACTCCAGTCTTGTTCGGCGCGGTAATGACGATCGAATTCCTGATCGAGAAATGTGTACGTAAACGGTTGAGTTTTTGCAAAGCGTACCCACGTTTCATTGATGAACTTCACCGTCGATGGAATGTCCTTGCCGCCGATCCGGATCAGTGTGTACGCGAGATGATTCCATTGCGGAAGAAGCACCATGGGCTCAATAGCATTATGCAAGGATTGAAAATGAAAATCGGCGACTACGCCAACTACCATGCGTTGGTTATCGCCATCCACACCTTTGGCAAAAACAGTTTTTCCGATAGCATGTTCAGGTGATTCGATTCCCAATGCTTTGACGGCCGATTCATTCAAAACAGCTGCTGTACTTGGATCCGACGGAAATGACTCGGACACATTGCGACCGGCAATTATTTTGAGTCCAAGCGTTTTGACAAAATCTTCCGTAATCCAGTTGAATGAAGCGGGAACGGTTTCTTCCGTGCCCGGCCGGCCGAGATAATCGCCGGCGTGAGCTTTGCCTGGAAATGCATTGGCGTTGCTGACCGATAACACGTTGGGACTGAGTTTCAATTCGGATGCAAACGCGCGAATGTTTGATTCCATCGATTCGTCTTTCATCGGAATGATCAGTACCTGTTCTTTATTGAAGCCCAGTTCTGCCGATTGCATATAATGCAATTGATCCAAGATAATCATCGTCGAGATAGCCATAACGATGGAAGCCGAAAATTGAAGCACGACGAGCGATTGTCGCGTCCAGCCTCCGCGCCAGCGTGTTTCCGCACGTGGCTGCAATGTTTTGGCAGGTTGCATACGCGATAAAAAAATTGCCGGATATAAACCTGCGCCCAATCCCGTCACCATCGTCATCGTGAGTAATAGCCAGCCGTCTGACCAGTAATTCATGAGCAATTGTTTTTCAGCATATTGATTGATCACCGGCAATACCGATTCAATCAATGCAACGGCGCCGATTAATGCCGTCACCGTAATCACTACCGACTCCGTTAAAAATTGCATGATGAGCGTGCGCCGGTAGGCGCCCAGAATTTTCCGCATACCGAATGGAGTGGACACCGGTTTTTTTGCGCCTCAGGGTCGAAAAGAACAGAACGGAAGAGTGCGCTTCCTGTTGGTAGGGCGTCGCCAACCCCAGAAAGGAGTTGATCTGTTGCTTCATGCTGTCAAAGAGTTGAAATCGATCGGGTTAGAAGAGAAATTTGAAGTCCAATTGTGTGGAGCAGATAGTCCGGGTCATGATTACAAAGCATTAGCCTTTGAGTTAGGTGTGAGTCACCTTGTTCATTTTCTGCCGTTTCAGAAAGATATGAAGCAATTCTATAACGACGCCCATTGTTTTCTTTTGCCAAGCCGTGGTGAGGGGTTATCAAATGCATTACTGGAGGCTATGGCAATGGAACTTCCAGTGATTGCCACGCGGGTTAGCGGCACGCCGGAGGTCGTTACTGACGGCAAGGATGGAATTTTAATCCCCCCTGATTCTGTAGGCGCACTTGTCGAAAAAATGAAACAAATCATTTTATACTCTGAATTGCGTCAGATCTTGGGTAGGAATGCCCGTTTCAGGGTCACTAGTA
>JABWBZ010000142.1 GCA_013359335.1 bacterium | reverse complement strand
AATCGATTCCGTCCCTTATAGAATCACTAAAATCTAAACCAATAACCAAGTTTCATATCGCCGCTTAAAAAACTTTACACAACATTTGACATTAACTCTTTGGATCCGACTGAAATTAAAGAAAGGTAATTTCAAATAACAACACAAAAGCAATTACTATAATCTCTCACCACTAACTTTCTATCGCTCTAACTTTTACCCTCCACTTATTTAAAATAGTTTTGTAATTCAAATCGTAATTTCCTAACTTTTCAAGCTTTTTATATTCCATTAATTACAAGGAAAAATTTTCAATGCCTAAAGTCAATGCTGCAGTACGCTCCAAACCGGCTAAACCTGATAAACTTACGATCAGTTCATGGCAAAAGGATGTGTTAGCAATAGTTTTTTTGTATTTATTAACGCTGATCATGTTCAGTGATTACGTACTGCAAGGAAAAGTATTTTCGGCAGGCGGAGACGTTTCAACTGGAACCAGTATCACCAAAGCAGCGAAGGAATTGACCGAAAAAGAAGGTTCCATGCCGTTATGGTTCCCTTATATGTTCTCCGGAATGCCGAGCTTCGCAAGCGGTATGTATGGCGATCACAGTGACATTCCTGTTGTAAAGTATGAACGTTTTTTGAGCCCACTATATTATATCAACGTCGTTGCAAATTTTGCTTTCTTCAACCGTGATAATTCATGGGAAATTGCCACGTTCTTTTTTGCCGGTCTTTTCATGTTTTTGCTGGCGCGACGATTGGGGTTTGGATACTTAATTGCTTTATCTGCTGCTGTAGCATATATGTTTTGTAATTTTTTCGTAGCATCCATGGCGGCGGGTCACGGCGGTAAAGTCAAGACGATCGCGTATATTCCGTTGGTGGTATGGAGTGTAACACGTTTTTTCAACAATCGCTCATTACTCAATTGGGCGGTAATGGGCTACGTAATGGGAATATTTTTTCTTGACCCCGGACACACGCAAATCTTATATTATGGTTTCATGACGATTGGAATTTATTTCATTTATTTTGCTATTGAATATTTTAAAAGTGATCGAATTGGGATTTTAAAAAATGGTACCGGGCTCGCAAGTGCGATGGCGATCGGGTTATGTTTTGGCGCGCTCAGCTATTTTTCTCAATACGTTTATTCCGATGTGACGATGCGCAGCGTGGCGCCGGCATTTGCGGAAGCGGGAGAAGTGGCTGCTGGAAGCGGAATGACTTTTGAGTATATTACCAATTGGTCGTTTCATCCTCTCGAATCGATCACGTTTTTCATTCCTACGTTTTTTGGATTGGAAAGCCCGCTGTACTGGGGATGGATGACGTTTACATCATCGGCGTTTTATTTCGGTTTATTACCGATGATTGCAGCGATCATCGCGGTGGTATATCGCCGTAACATGATAACCAAATGGCTGTTAACCGTAGCCATCGTTTCTCTTTTGATTTCTTTTGGACGATATTTTGAGCCGTTTTTTAAGCTGGTTTTGACCATCCTTCCTTTTTTTGATAAATTCCGCGTTCCGTCTATGATTCTTTCGATTTTTATTTTTAATCCGACTGAAGAGGAAAGGAAAAAAAGAAACGACCTTGCCAGAGTGTTTTTGTATCTACTCGTCGGCGCTGCCGTCGTTATGATCGTGAGTTTGTTATTTAAAAATGCTTTTATCGACATGTTTTCTTTGTTAGCTGATGGCGACATAAAACGCTATAATGCGCAACAAATTGCGCAATTGAAACAATTACGTTTCGACTTGTTGAGCGGGGGAATTTTCAGGTTTTCGGCTTTTGCAATTGTGATTACCGGAATAATTTATTTGTATCTACGGCAGAAAATCAGCGCGGGAGTTTCTCTGGCCGTTTTGCTTGTTACATTGTATGTCGATGTTCTGATTTTAAATAAAAAAATTTTGAGACCTCAGAATAAGGCGTCGTTGACTTCAGAATTTCAAGAAACCTCAGCGGTCAAATTTCTGAAGGCCGATATGACACACTTCCGGATATTTTCGCTGAATGAACACGCTCAGTCGGGTTCGCCGATATGGAATTATTTCGGAATTCAAAGTATTGGTGGTTATAGCCCGGCCAAAATGAGGATTTACCAGGACATTATTGATTTTGCGCTGTACAAGGGCAGCGATCCGCAATTTCCGATCAATTTCAATATTACTAAAATGCTGAACGTCAAATATTTTATCGCGAACGGGCAATTGCCGCAGGATAAGGGATTCAAACTGGTTCACATGGATCAGCAAAGTAAAAACCTGGTGTATGAATATGCCGGGTTTTTACCGAGGGCATTTTTTGTGAACCAAGCTATCCTGACATCCAACAAACAGCAGATATTTGATTATCTTAATTCACCGGGGTTCGATCCTGCTGTGTCGGCGATTGTGGAGAAAAAAGTTGCGGCTGAAATACAATCGCCGGATTCGACTCGTATTGATTTTGCCGAATATCGGACCGATTATATTTCAATGAATATATACACCGATAAACCATCGTTGATGGTGCTTAGCGAAATTTATTATCCTCATGGCTGGAAGGCATTTATTGATGGCCGTGAAACGGAAATTTATAAAACGAATTATGTTTTGCGTTCAGTTACTCTTCCAGCCGGTGAACACAAAATTGAATTTAAATTTGAACCGCAGGAATTCAGTCTTGGCATTTGGGTCAGCGCCTTGTCCTTTTATAGCGTTACAGGGCTGATGATAGTTTTGACGGCGATCAAATTCGCCCGTTCACGGAATCAAGCGAAGACGTCCGCATGATTTGGACTAAACCTAAAAAATTTTTTTTCAGCAGTTTTGCTTTTTTATTGATATTGGCTGGTGCGTTGTGTTGGGCCGGAATTTTCATGATAAAAAAATCGTTGCCTATAATTGACGGTGAACATGAGGCTGAAGGCTTATTGGCTTCTGTAGAAGTGTACCGCGATCAATACGGCGTTCCGCATATTATGGCGGATAATGAACACGATCTAATGTTTGCAACCGGCTACGTACAGGCGCAGGACCGTCTGTGGCAGATGGATTTGCTTCGGCGTGTTGCAGCAGGGCGGTTGTCGGAAATTCTGGGAACCAAAACGCTTGAGATTGATAAGTTTTTGCGAACAGTCGGCCTGATGCGTACTGCTAAAAAGATTGCCGACAGCCTTGATTATGAGACCCGGACTTTACTTCAGGCGTACGCGGATGGAGTTAATTTATATCTGCGCGAGCATCTCGACAATTATCCGATTGAATTTACGCTATTAGGTTACGAACCGTATCCGTGGGAGATCGAGCACACCGTCGCGATGTCGCGCGTCATGGCATGGCAATTGAACATGGGATGGTATGTGGACGTGATGTACGCGCAAATTGCCGACTCGGTTGGCAATCAGAAAATGATGGAAATTTTCCCGCGATTTCCGGATGACGCACCGACCATCGTCAGTGATAAACCGATATCGAATCATGCCGCATTGGAATTCAAATCTTCTAAAGAAAACAGTTACTCGCAAAAAGGCTTAGGCGTCCGGTTATCGAAAACATTGTTGACAGTATTGATGCGATGGATGCAAATCAACGAGCAAGTTAAAACGATTGCCGGATTTGACGGTTCGGCGATAGGGAGCAATAATTGGGTTGTCAATGGCGCTAAAAGCGCGACCGGCAAACCGATTTTGGCCAATGATCCGCATCTCGCTCACAGCGCTCCTTCCACGTGGTATGAAATGCATTTATCCGGCGGCCGACTTGACGTAACCGGGTTCACTTTTCCTGGAGTACCGTTGATCGTTTTGGGAAATAATCGCAACATAGCGTGGGGATTTACAAACGTTATGACTGATGATGCTGATTTTTATGTGGAAACTATTCGTGAGGGACGTTTTCTTTTTAACGGTAAATGGAATGATCTCATTACCGTTTACGAAGAAATTAAAATCAAGGATTCGGCCTCGGTTATGTTGCCTGTTTCATTTACAGGTCATGGTCCGATTATTTCAGATTTTTTAAAAAAAGAATTGCGGGACGAACAAGCCATTGCCATGCGTTGGCTTGGGCATGACTACAGCAATGAAGTGAAAGCCATATACAAATTAAACCTTGCGCGCGATTGGCAGGAATTTCGCGAAGCGACACGGCATTTTAAAGTTCCGGGACAAAACGTTGTTTTCGCCGATTACGATGGCAATATCGGATATCAATGCATGTCCGGTATTCCTATCCGACGGAGCGGCAACGGCATCGCGCTTCTCGACGGAACTACTAATTTATACGATTGGCAAGGCATTGTACCTTTCGAAGAACTACCGTACAGCTTTAATCCTGCCGATCATTATATAGCTTCGGCGAACAACAAAACGGCGGGCAATTGGTTTCCGTATTTTATTTCTAATTATTGGGAACATCCGTCCCGTATTAAACGGATTCACCAATTTCTACAGTCGAAGGAAAAAATCGGCGTCGAGGATTGCAAGACGCTCCAGCAAGATTTTTATTCTTTTCACGCAGCTGAAGTAGTTCCGTTTCTGCTGAAGGTGCTGGAGTCTGATTCGATGTTTATCGCAGACGAAGAGAGTCCGTCCTATCGCGCGCTTTATCATGAATCGTATTTATTTGTCAAACATTGGGATTACACGATGGCGCCTGACAGCCGCGGTGCGGCTATTTTTAATGTTTTTTTTCAGAAACTACTTCGGAATGCCTATGAAGATGAGATGGGAGAAGCGTTGTTCAAGTCTTTTATTACATTATCCAATATTCCTACGCGTGTGACGACGCAATTGTTATTCAATAATACTTCATCGTGGTGGGATAATCAAATAACGCCGGGAAAAGAAACGCGCGATGCGATCATTAAAAAAAGTTTTATCGAAAGTATCGAATGGCTAAAATCCAGCATTCATGCTGAAGCATCAGGCTGGAAGTGGGGTGAACTTCACAAAGTTACTTTCGAGCATCTGATCGGCAAGCAAAAACCATTTGATCGATTATTCAATATAGGTCCGTTTTCGGTTGGCGGCAATACCACCACGGTCAATAATACCGAATATCATTACGGGGATGAAACTTTTAAAGTGTTGATCGGCGCTTCTATGCGGCGTATTGTCGATTTCAGCGACCGGTTGCATCCGTTGACTGTTTTAACGCTGGGGCAAAGCGGGCAGCCTTACAGCGATTTTTACCAGGATCAAACTCCTATGTGGCTCGACGGCCGGTATAAAACTGTTTCCATGAATCAAACTGAAATTGAAAATTATCCGCATAAACTTATTTTGAAACCAAAGACTAAGGAATAATATGTACCGCATCGGTCAGGGTTATGACGTGCACCGTTTGATTGAAGGCCGTAAGATGATTCTGGGAGGCGTTGAAATTCCTTTTGAAAAAGGATTGTTAGGACACTCGGATGCGGACGTGCTGCTACATGCCATTTGCGATGCGATGCTGGGCTCGCTGGCGTTGGGCGACATTGGCAAACATTTTCCCGATTCAGATAACCGGTTCAAAGATATTTCCAGTCTATTGCTTTTGGAAAAAACAAATGAACTGATTATTTCAAAAAAATACAGAGTGGTCAATATCGATTCGACTATCGTTCTGCAGCAGCCCAAAATTGCTCCATACATTCAAAGCATGGCTGAAAATATTTCAAAAGTTTTACGAATTGAAAAAGAAGCCGTTTCTATCAAAGCAACGACATCCGAGGGTATGGGATTTACGGGCACGGGCGAGGGGATTGTGGCTTACGCAACCGTACTGTTGCAAAAAAATTAATCTAATCTCGTATTTTTGGCGATGACAACAATCCCTGAAGGCGTGACAAAAAATTTCTTTTTATCTTCTTCCAGATTGTAGCCGATTTCATATTTTTCAGGAATGATGACATTTTTATCAATGATGGCTCGGCGAACTTTGGCATGCCGGCCTATGTTGACGTTGTTAAATAAAATCGATTCTTCAATGTACGAGTAACTGTGAATTCTTACGTTGGGGGAGAGGAGCGAGCGGACGATCTTGCCGCCGGAAATAATGCATCCGCCCGAAACGATCGAATCCAACGCCACGCCCACGCGGTTATTTTCCGTCGTTTCATTAAATACCATTTTCGCGGGCGGGTATTGGCCTTGATGGGTCCGGATAGGCCAATCGGCGTCATAAAGATTAAAGACGGGCGTCACGGATACAAAATCCATACTGCATGCATAGTAGCTGTCTAATGTTCCGATATCGCGCCAATAAGGCCGCCCTGCTTTATTCTCATCTTCAAAATTGTAAGCCATTACTTTGTGTGAATTGAGCATCGACGGAATTATATTTTTCCCAAAATCGTGTTGTGAATCTTTTTTCTTGGCATCTTCAACGAGTACGCGCGCCAGCGCTTGTGCGCTGAAAATATAGATTCCCATATTGACATAACACGTGTCTTGTTTGTGCGGCAAGGGTTTTGGCACTTTGGGTTTTTCCTGAAATTCGATAACACGATTGCTATCGTCGACGACCATGACGCCGAATTGATGCGCTTGCTCGATTTCGATTTCGATACCGGATACCGTCAGATCGGCTTTTTGCGCAATGTGATATTGCAACATTTTCAGGTAATCCATTTTATAAATGTGATCGCCGGAAAGAATAATGATGTATTCGGGATTTTCGTCCTGCAAAATATGCAGGTTTTGAAAAATTGCATCGGCGGTGCCTTGATACCAGTGATTGGACGTGCGAAATTGAGGTGGAATGGAATAAATAAATTCGCCTAATTCGCCGTTTAAAAAACTCCAGCCTTCGCGAATATGCGTGTCAAGCGACTGCGATTTATATTGCGTGATGAGATAAATTTTGCGAAACCCTGAATTGATGGCGTTGGATAAAGTGAAGTCGATGATACGGTATTTGCCGCCAAAAGGGACCGCCGGTTTAGAACGGTCTTTAGTCAGAGGATATAAACGTTCACCCTGACCCCCGGCCAAGATAATCGTCAACGTTTTACGAAACATGGTCGATGAGATCGGAGTCATATCCAGCTCCCGGTGATGAATTGGAATTTAGATTACTGTGGAATGGTAGTGAAATGTAAATAAACTGTCTGACACAGGCAATAAAAAATCCCGACCGTTTAAGCCGGGATTGACTTGACCTCCAGTGTTTCAAACGCCTCTATTCATTTGAAACACCGTTAATTAAACAAGGAGAATTATTTGCCGAATACGAAGGACTGGTTGATCGTAATCAGGCCGGCTTTCCGCGCATATTTCGGAAATTGCCATGCTTTGATTTTTCCAGCCAACGCCTGGGCGAAATCGATATTTCCGGTTGTGTTTTCGATGACCGTTACGGAATTAACTTTGCCGGTTGAGTCAAATACGATGCGCACGCCGATTTTACCTTTTAAATTCGGGTCGTTTTTCAAAAAGCGTTGATACGTGAGTTGAACGGTTGTCTCATAATTGGCAATGGCGAGACTGATATCCGAGGCCGACACTGTTGCCAGTGAATTTTTGCGCTCGATCGTTGAGGAAGATAATTTGACCAATTCACTTGACGAATTTTTCAATTCGACTCTGTTGCTGGAATTGTTTTTGAAATTTGGGTCGTCGACGATATTGGAGACGGATGTGAGCAATTGTACGTTTCCGTTAAAAAGCGATGACTGTCCGGGATTGTCGTTGGAGACGGCAAGAATCAAAGCGTTGACGTCTTGCTGCTTGGAATTATTCTGTGCGAGAAAACTAAATTTATTATTACCGTCGGTTTCAAATTTTTTGAGATAATTTTTCATTTGCTCATCCAATTTCTGCATACGCTGGGCGACTTTTTGTTTGATCATATTTTGATAAGCCGTTTTGCGATCCTGAACATCCAGCTTTTTGAGTTGCTCATGCGTTTTCACGTTGGCGTCGATTTTGGGCGCCTCAAACGTTTTGGTAATATCCAACTTTTCCATCTCTTCGTAAGTAAGCCCGATGATTTTCGGATTTTTTTTGATGTATTGTGTAATGTCCGCTGAAGCTTTCAGGGGTATAGCCTGCGTTATACGATGAACAAGCAATGTCACGCTCAGAATGAATGTGGCTATCAAAATAGCGGCGTAACGTTTATCAATCGATTTCCAGATTCCTTTCTGGAATTCTTTTGGGAATGATAAGACCAAAGAATTGGTCAATGCGGCTGATGCGGTTAAGGGTTTCATTGTATCTCCTTTAAATTGTGTTTTTAAAATTACAAACAATGATTGTTTCAATCCTTGTGCCAAAGGATTTCAGGTTGATTTTTAATGATTTACAATACTGAACATTTTATAGAGTGGTTAAAATAGAGTATTAATAAGGTACAAATACTTCTTAATAACTTGCTGTTAAATGCAATTTGAAGGATTTAATGAGTATAAAATCCGAGGCAATCTTTCTGAAAACTCTGAAAATACAGGCTTTCACGTAGAAATTATATATTGACTCCCGATAGACAAATCGTTACTTTAGCTCTGTTTGGGTTGTTTATTCCGATTTTTTAATCATGCATAGGAGAATGTTTGAATGGGAAAGGTTTTCGATCGTGTTAATTTTCCCAAAGACCTGAAACATCTATCGACGGATGAGTTGGTTCAATTGTCTCAGGAATTGCGGCAATATGTGATTGATGAGATTACTCGGATTGGCGGACATTTAGCGCCGAGTTTGGGTGTGGTGGAAATTTCAGTAGCTTTGCATTATGTGTTTGACGCTCCTAAAGACAAAATTATCTGGGACGTTGGC
>JABWBZ010000141.1 GCA_013359335.1 bacterium | reverse complement strand
ACTTACTTCCCATACCGAAAGTCCTATAGGTACGAAAGCATTTCCATTTGTTGCTTCTAACCGACCATCCCATCCATGTAGCTGAATATCATCTCCCGATGGAAATCGGATGTAATTAATTCCATTGGTTGAGGCTCTGATTAATCTTCTTACTAATTCAGGCAGCACAGACCGGCTGTCGTAAGACTGGCCCCATAATGCTAAATCATGCGCCGTTATCCACTTCATATATTCATTCTCATGTCTAAGGTTCGTCTTGAATATGAGATTTTGGTACGATTGCAGCAACTTCATCTGCGTCAATAAAATAATTTTCATCTAATATCAGTTTTTCTGATTTAGGATCGTAAGTACCAAATTTAAGTTCTTTTCGTTGAGAGTCCTTTTCCCATTCGTCAATTGTATAGTCGTGTGCTTCGACATCAAATGAAGCTCCTCCTTTAAGATAGACAGTGAAGATGTACATAATAATTTCCTTTTTGATTTTGTTTCACGCTAGCCACTAGAGATATTAGCGATAAGAGAAATCGCCGCACTAAAATTACGCCACGACTCAAGGAAAGTCAAATTATTTCAATTGAAAATTCGAGAATTGAAAATTGAAGGGGTCGCCCTTCCATGTCGAAGGCGATTGCGCCTTTGGCGTCAGGGCTCTCAGGGCTCGATACATTTGAAATACACATATTTTGTGAGCAGGGCGCCGGTGGGGGAAGGGATGCCCGATTTATCGGGGCATTCAAAAATACAATCACGCAAAGACGCAAAGGCGCAGAGGCATGTACCTTAGCGGCTTGGCGACTTTGCGAGAAATCCGTGAAATGGTGAAATCAATACTTCTGTTGCTGAAAGCCTTTGTAGACGACTTTGCCGTTCACGATCGTGCGTTCGACTTTGGTGTTGAGAATTTCTTTCGGCGGAATCGTGGTGATGTCCTGCGACAGCACGACGATGTCGGCGAGCTTGCCTTTTTCGAGGCTTCCTTTTATATCTTCTTCAAATGCGGCGTAGGCGGCATTGATGGTGAATCCTTTGATGGCTTCGAAAACGGTCATGCGCTGATCGGGATACCAGCCGCCGTCGGGTTTGCCTTCCTGATCCTGGCGCGTGACGGCGGCGTAAATGCCCCACAAGGGATTATTGGATTCCACCGGCGCGTCGGAGCCATTGCAGATCAGCGCGCCGCTATCCATGAGTCGTTTCCACGCGTAGGCGCCGAGCACGCGTTGCGCGCCGAGCCGGTCTTGCGCCCAATACATATCGGACGTGCAGTGCGTGGGCTGCATCGACGCGATGATGCCGAGCGGCGCGAGTCTCGGTATATCATCAAGGCTGATCACTTGCGCATGTTCGATACGAAAACGTTTGGTTTTGCCGTCGGCGTTAAATTTTTTGAACGCGGTTTCGTACGCGTCGATGACGTTGCGGTTGCCGCGGTCGCCGATGGCGTGCGTATTGACCTGATAACCGTATTGAATGGCTTCTTCGGTGATTTGCTGAATACGGTCTTTCGCAGTGACTTCCAAGCCGCTGTTTTTGGGATCGTCGGAATACGGCTGGAGCAGCGCGGCGCCGCGCGATCCGAGCGCGCCGTCGGAATAGAGTTTGACCGAAGCGATGGACAGGAAATGATTATACAAATTTTTCTGCGGGCCTTTGATGAAGATATCGCGCAGGGACATGAATTCGCCCTTCGGCGACAAACCGATTTGCGTGCCGTCGAGCATTGCGTAAATGCGGAGACGCAGGCGTTGATTCGCGCCGTAGTCGTGATACAAGCGGAGTCCGGTGGTGTCGACGCCGGCGTCGTGCACGGACGTCAATCCGGCGGCGAGGCAGGATTCCATCGCAAGGTCGAGCGCTTCACGATCTTCAGCAAGGCTGGGCGGTGGAATGATGTTGTACACGATATCCATGGCGTTGTCGATCAAAACTCCGGTAGGATCGCCTGCGGCATTGCGGAGAATTTGCCCGCCCGGCGGATCTTGAGTGGCGCGCGTGATGCCGACTAAATTTAACACTTTCTGATTGACCAATATCGCGTGGCCGTCGACGCGTCCCAGCACAACGTAATGATCGGGCGTGAGAGCGTTTAGCGCTTCGTTCGTCGGAAATTCTTTTTTCTCCCAATCGTTTTGATCCCAGCCGCGGCCTTGTATCCATTGTCCCGCAGGAACGGTCGCCGCTTTGGCTTTTACTTTTTCTAAAATCGTTTCGAAATTTTTGGTTCCGACGAGATCGATGCGCTGGAGCGCGCGGCCGATGCCCATCAGATGCAAATGCGCGTCGGTGAAACCGGGATAGGCGGCTTGCCCGTTAAGATTTTCCAAACGCGACGCCGCATACCGTCCGGTAATGTCGCCAGTCGTTCCGACATCGATAATTTTGCCGTCACGAATCGCGAGCGCTTCCACGACGGAATTATTCGCATCCATCGTGTAGATTTTGCCATTGGTAATGAGCATGTCCGCGTTGTGTTTCACGCCGCAGCTTAACGTGCAGAGCATGCTGAAAAATAAAAAAAGATTTTTATACATTGTCACTCCTCGTTCCTTTATTTAAAATTGACAATTGAAAATTGACAATTAAAAAAAATTACAGTTGAATGATGGCGGTCAGACGGTCGCCGAATGATCCGAACCATTTGGTCAAAATATAATTCGGATAGTGAAAACATTTTTTTGAAAGGTTCTGTAAAAAACTGCTGCGCAGGGCGATTTCAGACGGCGGAATGATATCCGGATGAAATCCGATCCTGGAAAAACCTGCATTGGTCAGCATGGTCCGAAACGTCTTCGGGCGATATTCGAAAAGGTGATACGGCGGTAAATGAATTTTGGAGCGCAAATCCAGCATTGAAAATACGCCGATTCCAAATCGTGAAAATAAAGTATTCGTTTGCGTCGGAATGACGATGATCAAATGTCCATCGGGTTTGAGCCATGATTTGATCCGCTGAAGCGTCGCGTCCGGCGCCGGCAAATGCTCGAATACGTCGAGCAGATAAATCAGATCGAACGTTTCATTCAGCGTGACGGAATTAATTTCTCCGGCGATCACACGCAGTCCGAGCTGTTCGCGCGCAAACCGTGCGGCGTCGTCGGAAATTTCGATGCCGGTACAATCGTAACCGGCCTGTTGAAAGCCGTGCAAGGTGTAACCGGTGGCGCAGCCGATCTCGAGCACCCGCGCGGATTTCTGTAAATTAATTTGAGCTACCCACGACGGCAAAACCGATTCGCTCAGATCGAATGCCGATTGCTGTGTATGGCCGCAATGATAATCCGACTCGAAATAATTTTTATCGTACATCGCGCGGATCGTTTCTTCATCCGGCTGCGGATAAACAAAAATAATCGCGCACGAACGGCAGCGATGTAAATCGAAAATCTGTGAATGAAATTCGTAATACGGAGGAAGTTTTTGAATGTTGCCGGATCGGCACAGGGGACATTGCATATTAATTTCCACTGATGGTCATGGATTCGAATTTAATCGTCGGGCTTGAAAACGCGCCGCGAAACCGGAGATCGTTGCCGATAGCGGCAATGCCGTTCAGCATTTCCTGAAGCGTAGAGGAGACGACGATTTCGTGCACGGGATAAATAGTCTCGCCGTTTTCAATCCACAACCCTTCGGCGCCGAATGAAAAAGTTCCGACGACGGGATCGAAGCCGAAGCCCATCAGTCCTGTGACCAACAATCCTTTCGGCGTGTCGCGGAGGATGGATTCCGCTGAAACTTCACCGGCGGCGATATACATATTATTAGGACCAATGGCGGGCGTGGTCGTGAAATCGCGGTGCGCGTGGCCGGTCGAGAGCGTCGATGCTTTTTCGGCGGCCTTGTGATCGTAGACATACGACCGGAGATATCCGCGATCCACAATGACGGCGCGTTTGGGCGTGATGCCTTCGCCGTCGAAAGGCCGCGTGCCGAGCAGGCTTTTGGCCAATCCGTCATCGACGATCGTCAAGGCGCCGTCGGCGATTTTTTTGTGAAGCTGATCGGATAAACATGACAATCCGCGATTAACGCGATCGCCGTCGATGACTTTGAAAAACGATGACAAAAATGTAACGGCCGCCGACGGATCGAATATGACCGGAACGCGTGTCGTCGAAATTTTTCGCGCGCCGAGCATTCGAACCGTCCTGTCGACGGCGGTACGCGCCACCGATTCAATGGTTTCAACGCCGGATAATTTGCGCGCATAGGAATACCAATGTCCGTTGTACATAGCCTGTCCGTCTTGCGCAACCGGTGAAACGGAAAAACCCACAGATGAATGGCGATAGGAATTCGCAAAACCGTTGGAATTGGCGAGGAATGTTTCGGCCATTCCGGCTGAAACGCTTGCGCCTTCGCTTTTGACAATGCGTGAATCCAATTCGAAAATTAAATGATCGAGTTGCAACGCCAATTCAATTTTTTGATCGGACGTGAATTGATCGAGCGTTGTGTCGACAAGGTCGAGATCGTCGCGGTTCGGCTCGTCAACCGAAGGAAGCGAATTACAAGGATCGTCAACGCTCGCTTTGGCGAGTTCGAGCGTCGATTCGATCAACGACTGTACGGCGGAGGAACTGAAATCATTGATAAAACCGTGGCCGAGGCGTTTTTTATAAAATACACGAAGGCCTAAGCCGCGCGCGGTTGCTTGTTTGAGCGATTCGATTTTTCCGTGGCGCGCGATTGCAGAAAATTCTTCGCCCGTTTCGATGTAAACTTCGGTTTGACCGGCGCCTTTGCGTTGGCTGGCAGCGACGATGTCTTTGGCAAAGGCAAGATAATCCATAGCGGGCTAGAGGCTTTCCATCAAACGAAGATAGTTCTGGTAGCGGTCTTCGGCAATGAGGCCTGACGCAATGACGTCACGGATTTTGCAACCTTCGTCGTCGGCATGCTGGCATTGGGGATGGGCACAGAGAGAATTCACGTTGCGGAATTCGCGGAAATATTTTTTGAGATCCGTTTTCGGAATGCCGCGAATTTCATACTCGCGGATGCCGGGACTGTCGATGAGGTAACCGCCTTCGAATTTGACCGCGCGTACGGTTTTAGTTTCGATATATTCGTCCGGCATCATTTCCGGCGTTTCGACGGATTCCTCCTCATCGAATCCGGCGACGGTGAAAATTTTTTGCGATTGCGTCAAGGCCTGAAACAGAGCGGTTTTGCCGACGCCGGTATGGCCGGTCAGCAGCGTCGTTTTGCCTTTGAGGACGGGCCGGAGTTCTTGCACGCCGATATTCGCCGACGTCGAGATATAAATGATCCGGTATCCGATGCGTTTGTACACTTCCATTTGTTCGATAAACTGATTGTCTTCGGCGAGATCGATTTTGGTGACGCACAAAATCGGTTTGAATCCTTTTTTCTCACAGACGACGAGATGCGCGTCGAGCCAATCGGTTCGCAGCATGGGTTCTTTGACTGACAGCACGATCAGAATTTGATTGACGTTCGCCGCGAGGATGGTGTCTTGTTTCTGATCCTTGCCAAACGGCGCGCTCATGTGATTCTGGCGCGGTTCCAGCCGGTCGAGGGCGGCGCGATCGTTTGAAACGATGGCAATTTGTACACGGTCGCCGACAAAAATTTTGCCTTTGAAATTGTCTTTGAGTTCGCAGGTGAATTCCTGATTTCCGGACAGAACCGTCACGCGATCATGGTCGATGCTCGTGATAACTCCCCCGGCGACGCGGCGGGGCTGAACCGGTTTGGGAGGCGGCTGATTTTTGATTTCTTTTTTCGGTTCGGGCTTTTGCGATTTGAAGCGGTCTTTGTCTTTCGAAAATTTTCCGGGCCGGTGATCTTTGCGGAATTTGTCTTTTTTGTGAAACGGCGGTTTATTCTCCTGCCGTTTTTCGTTTTTGTCGACAGGCTTGGATTGCGCCTGAGATTTGACGGGCTCGTTTTGTTTCTGATTCTGGCTCTGCGATTTGATTTTATTATTCAAATCGTCGAGATATTTCTGTGACCAATGATTTTTGTCGTCTGCCATAACGCCTATTTGAGTTTGTTGAATTCGATGAGTAAACGGTCGTACGTTTCTGCAATATATTCCGGCATGACTTTCGTGTCGCCGATGACGGGCATGAAGTTGGTGTCGCCGTTCCAACGCGGGACGATGTGCAGATGCACGTGATCGTCGATGCCCGCGCCGGCCGTGCGGCCGAGATTCATTCCAAGATTAAATCCGTCCGGCCGCATGCATTGCGTCAGGGCGGTAATAGCTTTTTGAGTCGTCTGCATAAAATCCAGCAGCGTTTCCGGCGGCAGGGAATGCAGATCGCCCGCGTGCTGATACGGCACGATCATCAGGTGGCCGTTGTTGTACGGGTATAAATTCATGATGACAAAATTGCGTGACGAGCGGAATAAAATCAAGTTCTCTTTGTCGGCATCCGCCTGCGGTTTGAAACAAAAAATGCAGCCTTCGCCCTGGCTTTTGTCTTCCGCTTTGATATACCGCATGCGCCAAGGCGCCCATAATTGTTCCGGCACTGGCTTGATCTCCGTAGGTTATTTAGAATGTGAATGAAACTGTTCTTAATCGATTCTCACTGAAAAAGCCGCTCAATATAGTCCTATAAAATGATTCTTTCAGTTATGGCTCCGTCCATTTGTCGTGACGCCGGATCAGATTGATCAGGCGTTCGTCTGCTTCGGCCATGTCGATATTACGTTCGATCAATTCTTTCCCGACGTACAGATTAATTTTTCCTGCGGACGCGCCGACGTAACCGAAATCCGCGTCGGCCATTTCGCCCGGTCCATTGACAATGCAACCCATGATGGCAATTTTCACGCCTTTCAAATGGCCGGTTTTGGATTTAATTCGCGCCGTCACTTCCTGAAGATCAAATAACGTTCGCCCGCAAGAAGGGCAGGAAATAAATTCGGTTTTTGAAATGCGCAAACGCGTGGCCTGCAAAATATTATAACTCAGCCGGATCAATTCATCCTGCGATATCGCCGGATCATCGATCAGTATACCATCGCCGATGCCGTCGCACAGCAAGGAACCCAACATGATCGAAGCATCGAACAGCGTCGGCCGTACGTGCAGCGAATTGGGTTGGTATTCGAGAACGACCGGCGTGTTAAATCCGCGTTCGTGCAATTGCGCGGCCAGTAAACGGTTGGCGGCAATCAAATGATGGTCGCATACGGAAACCGAGCAATTTTTAAAATCATTTTTGTAACAAACTTCGATACAACGGCACGCGGTTTCGGCCAGACGCATGAGCGCATGGTCATGTTTGATAAAATGAGGAACGGCTTCGGCGTCTATTCTGAAATGAACGGATTTTTTTTCATGGCGTGAAATTTCTCCGATCAGCGTCTCGATTTCTTTTTCCCATAACGTCGTCGGCAATTCCGGATCGGGCGAAAACGTGATCGTATCGGCGTAGGGAATCGATTGAATGGCGTGACTCAGATCGGAATCGGCGTCGACGGCGAGCGCGGTGACGATGCGGTTTGATTCCAATGCCGCATGCAGATCGCGCAGCGCATGAACATCTTCCTGGGTCGACACACGGCATCGTACGATTTCAATTTTCGGGGCATCCTTCTCGCCGGTTCGCGTCAGTGATTGGATTTCATTCAAAGCGCGAGGAGTGTCTTCGAGGGAACTGCGCAAAATGGATCCGACGCGAACCACATGCACGCCGCCGAAATTGAGTGGTGACAGTTCAACGGTCTGCGACCAGCGCCGCGCGTATTGAAACGGGTTACGGCGTTCGTGGATTTCCATCGGCGAGGCATCGAAAAATTGTTCATCCATCAGAGCATTGTATTTATCGGCAATGGCGCGCGCGGCTGGAATTTCATGCACGGAATCTTCGGTGAGCGAAACGCGGATGGTGTCGCCGAGGCCGTCTTCGAGCAGCGTGCCGATGCCGACGGCCGATTTAATCCGGCCGTCTTCGCCGTCGCCGGCTTCGGTCACGCCGAGATGAAAAGGATAATCCATGCCCAATTCGTACATCCTTGCAGCGAGTAATCGGTACGCGGCAATCATGACTTGAGGGTTCGATGACTTCATCGACAAGACGAGATTATGATAATCATATTTTTCACAGATCCGGACAAATTCCAACGCCGATTCGACCATGCCTTCCGGCGTATCGCCGAATCGATTCATGATGCGATCGGAGAGGGAGCCGTGATTGGTGCCGATGCGCATGGCGATGCCGTACTCCTTGCACCGCAAAACCAGCGGCTTGAACGTTTCTTCGATGCGTTCCAATTCCCGGTCGTATGCGTCGTCGGAATATTCGATGACGGCGAATTTTTTCTTGTCGGCGTAATTGCCCGGATTAATCCGGACTTTTTCGACGAATTCCGCCGCTTTCATCGCGGCGTTGGGCGTGAAATGAATGTCGGCAACGAGCGGAACTTTGATGTTTTGTTTTCGGAGCGCGTCGCGGATGTTACGTAAATTTTCGGCGTCGGTGATTGAGGGCGCCGTAATGCGGACGATTTCACAGCCGGTTTCATACAACTCGATGACTTGCTGTACCGTCGCTTCGGTATTCATCGTGTCGGTGGTCGTCATCGATTGAATGCGAATGG
Organism: bacterium; assembly: GCA_013359335.1. Taxonomy (GTDB): domain Bacteria; phylum CLD3; class CLD3; order SB21; family SB21; genus JABWBZ01. The sequence continues at coordinate 203 of JABWBZ010000141.1, read as the reverse complement.
GGTTATTACCGCCGATGCCGACGTCGCCGACCATGACCTCGTGGGTTGCACGTCGGCGATAGGTCAGAACGTCTTCACAGTATTTTGAATGCTTGGAGAGAATGTTGGGCGATGTCATGGAATCCATATCCGGTCAGGCCGCTCCTACTTTGGCTTGCTTGTCGATCCGCTCGATACTGCCTTCGATTTTTTTGAAAACTTTT
>JABWBZ010000140.1 GCA_013359335.1 bacterium | reverse complement strand
TGAGAAAAGCAACGATCAAACCAATACAGATGCCGCCCGCCGACAGCCACAAAAATGAAAATCCGACGTCCATCAGATTAAACGTGCCGGTGAGCGTCGCCACCACGGCAAATTTAAACGCCACAAGCCCGCTCGCGTCATTGACCAAACTTTCACCGTTCAGGATCGTGACGATGCGATGCGGAACTTTCAATCGTTCCGTGATCGCGGAAACAGCGACGGCGTCGGTCGGCGAAATCACTGCACCCAGCGCAAAACATACCGACCACGGCAAGTCGGGCATCAGCAGATGAACGACCCATCCGACCGCCAGCGTCGTGAAAATGACCAAACCGATGGACAATAATAAAATCGGGCGCCGGGCGGCTTTGAAATCGCGCAAGTTCATCAGCCAACCGTCGGCATACAGGAGCGGCGGCAAAAACAAAATAAAAAACACCGCCGGATCGAGCCGGATCTGCGGCGCATCGGGAATCAAACTCACTAAAAGCCCGCCGAGAACTAATATGATCGGAAAAGGAAATGACGGCGCACGCTGCGCGAGTATTCCGAAAATCGTAATAGCGATCAATGCGCCGAGCGCGATGAATACGGATTCCATAATGTCAGTTTAATTTTTTACACCAGAGCGCGCGGAGTGCGCTGAGATTTTTTGAAATGTAAGGCCGCGAAGGCAGAAAGGCACGAAGATTTTTTTCATTTTCAAGATTATTGTAAAATATGCCCTCTAAAATACAGCTTTTAACTTTGAGCACTAACAAATAATTTAGTTTGAAAGCGTATACAATTATTTACAGGCTTAAGTGCTCATTGCAAAAGCAGACTGTTTCCTTATATTATTTATAAAAACTTAAAAAAAAACACACATGACTTTCTTTTTTGGTTTCGTTTTCATTCTGAAAACTCTCTTCGCAGAATTTAATTTAGAAAATTACGACAACAACGCTCTTAATAATAACGGAGAAAAAACAATGCTTATTCAAAACGCTCGTTATGGCCATACGAATTTGATCGCTGAAGATTGGCGAAGCCTTTCAAAATTTTATCAGACTGTTTTTGGATGCGTTCCTGTACCGCCTGAACGTGATTTTCAAGGCGAAAAGCTGGAAGCGGGTACTGGAATCAAAGGCGCCCATCTTCGTGGCGAGCACTTACGTTTGCCAGGTCATGGCGATAATGGTCCTACCCTGGAGATTTTTAACTATAACATTCTTGAAGATCGCGGCAAAAATGTGGTCAATCGCCCTGGCTTCGGTCACATAGCCTTTTCTGTCGATGACGTTCCATCGGCACAAAAAATAATTTTGGAAAACGGTGGAAAAGCCATTGGAGAAATCGTGACACTGGTAACTTCAGTTGGAACCAAGGTGACTTGGTGTTATGTTACCGACCCGGAAGGAAACATTATCGAACTGCAATCATGGTCAAAATAATCTTTTAACTAGAGAATGAAGTTTTGAACCTGTAATTGTCCGGTTAAACATTAAAACCCGAATACTAAAACTATTCGGGTTTTTATTTGTCAAAAATTCTACTCCAATTTAATTCTCTTCACCACAATCATCGACAGATCATCGTTGGCGCGGGCGTTACCGGTGAAGCGGGCGATCTCGGTTGCGATCGTTTCCCCGATCGTTTGGGGCGGGAAGTTTTGAAGGCGGGATAGAAGCGTCGCAAGCCGTTCCGATCCGAAAAACTCGCCCGCTTCGTTGCAGGCCTCGGTGAGTCCGTCGGAGTACGCGAAAAATACGTCGCCGTCTTGCAGCGTGACGGAATGTTCATCGTACGCGGCGGTTTTCGACAGGCCGAGCGCGGGGCCGCCTTTGGCGAGTTCTTTATATTCAAACGGTTGTTTCAGAACAACCGGCGGCAAATGGCCGGCATTGACAAAACGGATATCGCCGGATTCCGGGGAGAGCTCCACGTAGAGCAGGGACGCGAAAATATTGGGCAGGCTGTCGCGGTGAAAAATCGAATTGATCTGGCGGCACAGCGCGGCCGGACGCAGATCTTCGGAAGCCAGCGCGCGAACCGTCGCCTGTAGTTTTGCCGTAAACAGCGCGGCGCGCAAACCTTTGCCCGCAACATCGGCCATGATCACGGCATATTGTTTGTCGCTGATTTTCAGATAATCCACGAGATCGCCGCCCACTTCATTCGCCGGACGCGTGTACAGCCACAGCGACCAGCCCGGAACTTCAGGACTTTTTTCAGGCATCAATGCGTTTTGAATTTTACGCCCGGCAGCCAGTTCATCGTGAGCGAGTAATTTATCTTTGAGTTCGAGCAACAAAATGAAAAAAATGACAATACCGCCGAGCGAGCCAAGGTTGATCTGGAAATCGACTTCATGCAAACGAAACGTCATTTCATTGAACGTAAAAACCAGCCCGAAGATGATCAGAATGCGCCGCGTCGGTGTAAGCCGGTAAAACATACTTTTCAGAATCCATCCCGTAAAAAACACGACACGCTTAAAAACGTTCATGTTTTCAAGGCGCGTTTGTTTTTCTTCGTCGAGATAAAAATCTTTGAGTTCGCGAATTTCCCTGCGCAGATTATCGATGAAATTACCGGAGCGAATGTCCTCACCCAGCGTTTCAAAAAATCGCGGTTCTTTTTTGTTGGAATTAGTATTCATGGTGCATAAGTTTAACAATTAATACGTAGAGTTCAAGAAATTGTTGGAAGTCCTATGCCGCGAAAAGGCACAAAAATTTAAAGCCAATAGCACTCGGATGACACGGATTAAACTGAACTACACAGATTATTTTTATGTTGTGTAAATTCGTACTGATTCGTGGCATAAACAATACCTCACGGATGACATAAAATTTTTTTGTGCCTTTTTGTGGCAATTATTTTTATCAGACCTTAATTATGCCCTTAAACGAATTTCATCCGGCGGTAGCGAATTGGTTTACCAAAACATTTAGTCACCCGACGGAAATACAATCGCTGGCCTGGCCGGCGATCAAACGGCGCCGGCACACGCTCATCGCCGCGCCGACAGGTTCCGGTAAAACGCTGGCCGCTTTTCTCGCAACCATCGACGATTTGGTTCAACAAGGCTTGCAAGCGCCATTGCCCGATCAGACGCTGGTCGTGTATGTGTCGCCGTTGAAAGCGCTGAGCAACGATATCGAAAAAAATCTTCAACGTCCGCTCGAAGGCATCGAAGAAGAATTAAAAGCGATGCACTTGCCCCAGGTCGAACTGCGTACGATGGTTCGTACCGGTGACACACCCGCGCGCGAACGTACAGCCATGCTCAAACATCCTCCGCACATTCTTGTCACGACTCCGGAATCGTTGTTTCTTTTATTGACGAGTGAAAATGGCCGCAAAATGCTGCGGGACGTTCATACGGTGATTGTGGATGAAATTCATGCACTCGTGCGCGACAAACGCGGAACGCATCTGGCGCTTTCACTCGAACGCTTGCAAGCGCTCGTTCAAAAGCCTTTAACGCGCATTGGTATTTCGGCTACGCAAAAACCGATTGAAGCGATTGCTGGTTTTTTAGTTGGAATTGATGGCAACGTTGCGAATGCCTCCGCTCGGTGCACGATCATCAACACCGGCCATAAACGTAATCTTGAACTCGGCATCGAAGTGCCGCGGTCGCCGCTTACCGCCGTGATGTCCACCGAAGTGTGGGAGGAAATTTACGCTCGTCTGGAAGAATTGATCGCCGAACATCGCACAACGTTGATTTTCGTAAATACGCGGCGGTTGGCGGAACGCATTGCGCATTATCTGACCGAAAAATTAGGACCGGAAATGATCACGGCGCATCACGGAAGTTTATCGCGCGAACAGCGATTGGATGCCGAGCAACGATTGAAATCCGGTGCGCTGCGTGCACTTGTCGCGACGGCGTCGCTCGAACTCGGTATCGATATCGGCTCCGTCGATCTCGTCTGCCAGATCGGTTCACCCAAATCCATCGCGACGTTTTTGCAACGTGTCGGCCGTTCGGGACACAGCGTCACCGGCACTCCCAAAGGCCGGATTTTTCCGCTTACGCGCGATGAATTGGTTGAATGCGCCGCTCTGTTCGACGCAGTCCGCCGCGATGAACTCGATCACATCATCATTCCGGAAAAACCAATCGACATTCTGGCGCAACAAATTGTCGCCGAAGTGGCCGCTCAGGAATGGAATGAAGATGAATTGTTTGAAATTTTTATTCGCGCTTACCCGTATCGAAATTTGACGCGCAAGCAATTTGACGAGACGATCGACATGCTGGTCAACGGGTTTACGACACGGCGTGGCAAACGAGGCGCGTATTTATTTAACGATGTTGTCAATAAACGCTTGCGTGCGCGCAAAGGTTCTCGCCTCGCTGCCATTACTTCCGGCGGCGCGATTCCAGATACTTTCGATTACGACGTGATTCTTGAACCGACGAATACGTTTATCGGGACGCTCAATGAAGATTTTGCATTCGAAGCCAGTGTCGGTGATATTTTTCAATTGGGCAATAAATCGTGGCAGATTTTACGCGTGGAAAATGGCGTGGTACGTGTAGCCGACGCAGGCATGTCGCCGCCGAGCATTCCGTTTTGGCTCGGAGAAGCTCCGGGAAGAAGTATCGAATTGTCCTTTGCCGTTTCTAGGTTCAGAGAAGAAGTAGCTTCACGCTTTGGAAATTTGGATGAATTATTGACGTCCAATTCAGAATCGGCACCTGATCCCTCGACGCCGCTCGGGGATCAGGCATCCTTACAATGGCGCGGGACGGCGCCGGATTGGTTAGTCAATGAAGTTGGAATTCACTCGGCGGCGGCGGATCAAATCGTCACGTATCTCGCTCTTGCAAAAACCGCTTTGGGCGTAATGCCATCGCAAACGACGATCGTACTTGAACGGTTTTTCGACGAAGCGGGCGACATGCATCTGATCATTCATTCGCCGTTTGGCAGCCGTCTCAACCGCGCGTGGGGTTTATCATTGCGAAAAAAATTCTGCCGGAAATTTAATTTTGAACTCCAAGCCGCCGCGACGGAAGACGCGATTATTTTATCGCTTGGTTCGACCCATAGTTTTCCGGTTGACGAAGTATTCACGTATCTCAATTCAAAAATCGTTCGCCCGACGTTGATCCAGGCTGTGTTCGATTCGCCGATGTTTGAAATCCGCTGGCGCTGGAATGCGACGCGTTCCCTGGCCATGCTGCGGCGTCGAGACGGGAAAAAAGTTCCAGCCCAAATTCAGCGTATGAATGCGCAGGATTTGGTCGCGCTTGTTTTTCCGGATCAACTTGCGTGTCTCGAAAATATTGCAGGCGACCGTGAAGTGCCGGATCATCCTTTGGTCAATCAGACCATCGAAGACTGTTTATTCGAAGCGATGGACGTCGGCGAGCTCGAAAACCTTTTCCGGCGCATTGAAGCCGGCGCGATCAAGCTCGTTGCCAAAGATTTGCGCGAACCGTCGCCGCTCGCGCAGGAAATTCTGAACGCGCGGCCGTACGCATTTCTCGACGATGCGCCGATCGAAGAAAGGCGTGCCCGTGCGGTGATGAGCCGCCGGTGGCTCGATCCTTCCGAAGCCGCCGATCTGGGTAAACTCGATCCGCTCGCTATTGAATTAGTCTGCGGCGAAGTCTGGCCGGAAGTTGAAAATGCGGATGAATTGCACGACGCGCTGACGTTTTTAGGTTTTCTGACGGAGCAGGAAATCACACCTTGGAAAAATCATTTCGACGAACTTGTTTCTCAAAAACGTGCGACGATTTTTCAAATGAACCAATCGGTTTGTTACCTTGCTATCGAACGTGTTCCACAATTCAAATCGTTATTCAGTGATGGTCAGTTTAAGCCTGAATTAAATCTTCCTGAAAAATTATCCGCCCAAACGTGGCTGCGCGAAGACGCGCTTGTGGAGATCGTTCGCGGACGGTTGGAAGGGCTCGGTCCCGTCACGGCTGATAAACTTGCACTTTCGATCCAATTACCCCTTTCCGAAATCGATCAGGCTTTACTCAAATTGGAATTGGAAGGATTTGCGTTTCGTGGAAAATTTACATCCACGGCCACGGATACTGAGTGGTGCGAACGGCGGATACTTGCGCGAATTCACCGCTACACGTTGGAGAAATTGCGGAAAGAAATTGAAGCGGTTTCGCCGGCCGATTTTATGCGCTTTTTATTTTCATGGCAGCACGTCGATCCGGCAGAACGGCTTGAAGGCCAGGAAGCTTTAAACGTTGTTTTGAATCAACTCGAAGGATTTGAAGCGGCGGCAGCGGCGTGGGAATCGGACATTTTACCGGCACGGATCGCCGATTACGATTTTACCTGGCTCGATTTTGCGTGTTTATCCGGACGAACGGCGTGGGGACGTTTTCGCGTGAATAGTTCCGGCCGCGGGCCGGTTAAATCGACACCGATCATGCTCGTGCAGAGAACGAATCTGGAAACCTGGAAACATTTTTCCGATGCGCCGAAAGAAATTCTGAACTCTCTGTCGCACATGACTAAAAAAGTTTACGAATTTTTAACCGAACGCGGCGCATCATTTTATCATGACATCGTCGAAAAAGCCGGCATCCTCAAATCGCAAGCGGAAGAAGCGATTGCAGAACTCGTCGCGCTGGGCATCGTCACGTCCGACAGTTTTACAGGACTGCGTGCTTTGCTGGTTCCGGCCAAGCTCAAATTATCCAGCGCGCATGAACGTGGGAAAAAACAAGCGCCATTCACGATGGATCAGGCCGGACGTTGGGGATTGTTGCTCGATAACAGTCATGGTTTGACTCCGCTCACCATTGCGGCGACGCCTTCCGCGACTACATCAGAATTTGAATTCATTGCGCGGTTGTTACTCAGACGTTACGGAATTGTGTTTAGAAAACTCGCTGAACGTGAAGCAATTTCACCGCCATGGCGGGAATTAGCCAAAATTTATCGCAAGCTCGAAGCGCGCGGTGAAATCCGTGGCGGACGTTTTGTCGAAGGCGTGTGGGGAGAACAGTTTGCTCTACCGGAAGCCGTCACGAAATTGCGTACAATCCGTAAAGAACAAAAAACCGGCAAACTTATTTCCATCTGCGCGTCCGATCCGCTCAATCTTCACGGCGTCATCACGGTCGAAAAACGCGTTTCCACGATCGCCACCAATCACATTCTCTATCGCGACGGCGTTCCGGTAGCGCTTTTGGATGGCAAAGATGTTACATTCCTCGAAAACATCAACGAACCTGAAAAATGGCCTCTGCAAAACGTCCTCGTCCAACGCCCTATCCCTCCAAAATTGCGCTCGTATCTCGGTAAAGGGATTGCGTAACGTAGGATTTAACTTTAACTCTATTTCAGATTATTTTAATTCGGTGTTAACTTTTCCGTCATTAACAACGTCTTGTCTATAAATACGGAGTGAGACTATGAATGAAGAAATTTTTTTATTTCCAACGTTGTTCGTACTCATCGGATGGATATCATGGATTTGGTTTAAAAAATATCGGCTGGCCGCCGAAGAGAATATGAAACAACTAGAAATCAAACATGGAATCATTAAAAAATTTACATCACATCAGGAATTCGCTGAATTTCTCAAAACCGAGGATGGAAAAAAAATATTTCCGGATCAAAAAAATTTCTTTGAGTTGAAAATTTTTAGATTTCTGAGCACAGCAGTGGTACTGATTTTGGCTGGAATAGCCATGCTGATTAACGGGTATGCATGGAGCGGGTATGATGATATCAACGAAATCAATAAAATGCATGATTACTATTATTGGGGTAGTCTGGCTATTGCGATCGGCTTTGGACTTTTGATCAATGCGCTGATTGCTAAAAAGTTGCTAAAATAATTTAGTGGACGGCGCACCGGCAACGGCATGAACGAAACTGAATTCAAACAATTATATGAGACGCATGCAAAATCACTGTGGGCATACATCCGCCGTTTTTGCAATGATGAAGACCTGACCAACGACGTCGTGCAGGAATCGTTTGTGCGAATGTTGAGCCGTGAAATTCCTTCATTAACGGATCCTCAAAAAAAAACTTATCTATACCAAACGGCTACGCGGCTGGTGTTGGATCATTGGCGAGCAAATAAAAAAATGACGGAATTCACTATCGACGACAGGACGGAACAAAGTTTTGAATGGAAAGCTGTGCAGAAAATTGATTTAGAAAACGCCTTTAGCCAAATGCCCTCGAATCAACGTTCTTTACTCTGGCTGGCTTATGCGGAAAATTACTCTCATAATGAAATTGCAGACATTTTACACATTCAAACCAAAAGTGTCAGAGTTTTATTGTTTCGCGCCAAGAATAAACTGCTTAAATTTTTATCTGAAAAGGAATGATTATGAATTCTGAATGCAACCGCGAAAGCGAAGTTATTCACGCAATTATAGAAAATAATTGGCCGGGTAAATTACGTTTACACGTTGACTCGTGCGTTCCCTGCAGGATTTCTAAACAATTATTCACAGCGTTCCAACAAATAAAAACGGAAACTGAAAACTACGCAAATATTCCGCGATTTGAACACATTTTAATTGAGTCCGAATTACAAAAAGAAACTCATCGACTGCAAAATTTTAATCGCCTGATTTCATTAAGCGCCTTTGCTGCAGTGGCTGCAGGTTTTATTTTAATTACACTCTTTAATCCCCATGACGATTGGATGAGTGTCCGAAGATTGTTTTCATTTTTTAATTTTCAAACTGTGGTTTTATGGGCGCTGCTTTTCGTTATAGCTGAGGCGCCACTGCATTTGTTTCTCAAAACCAGGTTGAAAATTCTATGAAAAGCTTTTTAATAACAGGTTTTTTGTTTTTTGCATGCAATAGCCAGC
>JABWBZ010000139.1 GCA_013359335.1 bacterium | reverse complement strand
GGCGATGCCCTTGGGCTTGTCCTGGTCGGGCTTGCTGATGGACTTGGGGGGCGTATTCACGCTTTCCGGAGGAGCGCCAGGCGTTCCATTTGTATAAAAACTATTTATCCAATTGGAAACCGAATTGTCGTTATCCAATTTTATTTTTTCGTCCGAAAAGGAAACAGGATTAGACGACGAATAGCTGTAGACCGAAAGTGTATCAGCTGTATTGGTGATCAGATAAATAACATCGCTCGTGTTTCCCAATCCGTTGCCAATCAAAGCGTCGTCAATTTTAAGAATCAATGCGCCAACAGGTATCATGTCTTTGTATAGGCCGGTCGCAATGTCGTAATCATTTTCAAAAATTATTGCAAATTGACCGGGATTCAGCGTGATCCCAAATCCGGCATTTTTGATCGTATCTAATTCCAGGTTATCTTTTATTTTCCATTGCGACAAATTATATGCTTGTGATCCGTAATTATAAATTTCAATGAATTCATTATTTCCCGAAGTGGGGTTAAACATAACTTCGGTGATGGTGACGCTGTCCGTAGGAGCCGATTGAACTCCGGGAAGCCACAGCAAAAGCGCGGACAAAAAAATAATAAAACGATTGAACATATTGCTACGACGATAGCTGGAAATTTATTCTTTTAGTTTGGACACGGAACCACTTTGAAATTGCAGAAGATGCACGGACGTATTGACGCGGGATTCTTTTGAGAATCGTATAGTATTATGAATGCCGTTCCACTCGATCCCTTTCGCGAGTTCGGTCTGGATATCCTCGGGTAAATGATTGCCTTTTTTAATAATTTCTGCGATCAGTTCCATCAGGTCGTATCCGTATAACGCTTCGCGCCCGGCGTCGTATCCGAATTTTTGCCGGTAGGTTTGCAAAAAATTTTTAGTTCGCGTGTCGCCGTTATTGACAAAATATTCCGAAATGAAAATGGCTCCATTGACATAATTTTGCTGCAGTTTGAGTTCGGTCAGGTCGTACCAGTTATCGCCGCCGAGCAGTTGTGTTTTGATATTATAAAAGGCAAGTTGCGGCGCAATGTATTTGATGTCATCGGAGTAAATCGGGAGAAAAACGGCGTCAACGTGCGTCAGCGGTGTTTTAAAATCTTCCGGATTGTCGGGATCAACGGGAAAATAACGATTATAAATGGAATCGATTTGCTGAACGCTCCACGTGTCTTTACTGATGGCTGCGTTGACCTGATCGATGAGGCCGAGTTTTCGGATCGTTGTGATCTGGGCGCGGTAATCTTGCGTATTGTCATAAAACTTTTGCGAAGCGATCACACGGCCACCGAAGGATTCTACGGCCTCAGCGAAACTATTCGCCGCGGTTTCGCCGTAAACGTCCGATGGCGCAAGAATGGCGAATTTTTTAAGACCCATTTTCTGAACGGCGTATCGTGCGATCGCACGGCTTCGCGTTTCGACGTCGACATTGGCCTGATAGACACAGGCGCCGATATCGGTTAGCCCGGATTGCGTGGCTGTCGGCGATAGAATGGGTACGCGGCGAAAGTCAGCGACCGCGGCGGCGGCGGCCATCATCGTGCTTTCCGCTGGTCCGATGATCAGGCTGATCGAAGGATCGTCCGCCAACGCCTGAGCGGCTTTAATGCAACGCACAATATCCGAACGATCGTCGTAGGTGATTAATTCGATTTTAATTTTGTTGGATTCCTGGTATCTGGCAATCGCCAGTTCGACTCCGTTCTTGATCGATTTGCCGATTTCCGCATACGGACCGCTCAGGGAAACGATCAAGCCGATAGTCACCGGCCCATCATTTTTTTCATCCGCTTCTTTTAACAGAGATTTTGCAATTTTAATATCGCTGTGTTTTGGATTACGTTTGATAAACTCCTCAAGAATCAATGAAGCCTTGCGATAACGTTCCAGGGAAATTAATTTCCGTACGTAGGACAATTTCAAATCTTCATTGGTGGAAGCAATCGCAACAATTTCCTGCGTCGACAGCGCATATTGCATCAACTGGTTGAAAATAAGAGCGGCTTCTTCTGATGCCTGTTTGTTTTTTGACTGTTTGATTTCGGTTAATTTTTTGACTGCATTTTCGTAATCGTGCGATTCATAATCGGCCTGCGCCAATTGAAGTAAAGCATCTTCACGATATTCGGATTTCGGGAATTTTTCCAGAAGCAACAATGCCGTTTGAGCGGATCGCCGCATCAGGCCGGCCTGGCTGTACGTTTTTGACAACAGTAATAACGACGCCGATGTATAAGAGCCCGATGGATAGTGTTCAAGCAGATTCCGCAGCGATTTCATAGATTCATCGTATCGATGAGCCTGATACGCCTGAAGAGCTTGGTTGAAAAGTTTTTTTTCGTTTTGATCGTTTTGTGCAAGGAGGGAAAAGGCGAAAAGGCATAATGCCGGAAACCAGAAATGTTTCATGAATCGGTATGTTAATAGATGAAGGGATTTTTAAGAACCTTTGAAAATATAGAATTTCCGGCAAAGAGTTCAAATAAAAAATTCAAGCAATTTTTAATTTGACAATCCTCATTGAGTTGTTTATATTGCCGTCCCTTAAAATGCAAAGTTTAGAAATAAAAAAAATACTTATAAAAAATAAAACAAACAGGAGTATCTCTCATGCCTAATCATAAGTCGGCTGAAGAACGTGTTCGTCGCAATGAGCGCGACAACAGCAAAAACCGCCATTATAAAAGCCTGCTGAAAACGTCTTTGAGAGCGGTCACTTCAGCGAAAGATAAAAAAACCGCCACGGAAAGCCTGAGTGCTTTTGTGAGTTTGGTTGACAAAATGGTCGTTAAAGGAATTTTACACCGCAATAAGGCGGCCAATACTAAATCAAAAATTGCCAAAAAAGTTCAAGCAATGGCTTAAAAAAAAACCGGGTTCGCCCGGTTTTTTTAGTTGATGGACAATTGAAGTTTTGTAGCCTCTTCCTTAAGCACTTCTCTATCGATAAATGGTTTTTTTTCATCCTTGATGTATTGAAATCGCTCATGTCCGCGTCCGGCTATAACTACGACGTCTCCGGCTCGCGCCATTTTTAATCCTTCCCCAATAGCCGTTCTCCGGTCTTCAATCGCCTTATAATGATTCGTCGTCATGCCTCTAATGATGTCGTGAATAATCGCGGCTGGTTCTTCGAAATGTACGTCGTCGGTTGTGATAATGACGAAATCAGACAGCCGCGACGCGATGGCTCCCATCAGCGGCCGTTTGGAAGGATCGCGGCTACCTGGGCATCCGAAAATCGTGATGATCCGGCCTTTGCCGCGGATGGTGTGAACGGCGGTCAATAGCTTTTCTAAACCGTCCGGAGTGTGAGCGAAATCGATGACGACGCTGAAATCTCCTGCGCGCAACCACTCAAAACGCCCGTCAATGTCCGGCAGAGAAGGAAGTTCGGATTGAATCCTTTTTGAATCAAAACCCAGGCTCGTCATCGCGGCATATACCGCCAGAACGTTGTACGCATTGTATTCGCCGATTAAACGGGTTTTAAAAATTTCCTCAGCGTTGTTGTGCGTTAAATAAATGTTTTGAAGGCGGGTTGTATGATCGAATTGTGATCCGGTTAATTTGAAAGCTTTGGCGGTTTTTCCATAGTCGAAAAAAGTTTGTTGTAAAGTCAAACCGCGCTGAAATATTTTTTCGCCGTACGGATCATCCGTATTGATCAGTGCGAATCCGCCGGGCTTGAGCATGTCGAATAATTTCGATTTTGCCTGAAAATAATCGTCCATCGTCGGATGCAATTCACGATGCTCATGGGTCAGGTTCGTAAAAATCGCCGCATCAAAAGCCATTTCCCAGACACGTTTGAGTTTGAGAGCGTGCGACGATACTTCCATTATCAAAAATTTCGCTCCGCGATCGTAACCCTCTCGAATGATTCGATGAATTTCGAATGCCGGCGGCGTCGTATAATCCGTGGCGTAATACGTACCGGCGACATGAATTCCCGTCGTGCCGATGAAAATCGATGGTTGTGAAAACGCCGTCAAAAGATGATGGATCAGCGTGGCGATAGTGGTTTTTCCATTGGTGCCGGTCACGCCGATCATCGTCATATCAAGGCCGGCGGTTTGATAAAACCTTGCAGCGGTTTCGGCCATAAATTGATGGATATCGCTGACCTGAACGTAGGTTATGTCAGGCCGAATGTGTGCAGGCATTTGCTGCGAGACGATGACGGATGCGCCTTTGGCGATCGCATTTTCAATAAAAGCATTGCCGTCGCGCTGTTCGCCGGCCAATGCAAAAAACATTTCTTGCGGGCGAATAAGGCGGGAATCACTGTTGAATCCGGCGATGGCGATGCCGGGAGGGCCTTCGACGTTGATGACGAGCGGTTGAGAAGCGATTAATTCGGAGAGCAGGCGGTTCATTTGAGCAGGCCGTTGTCGTTGGATTGAATTTTAAAATACGCCATGACAGACTCCATGCTGGACGAAAATTTTTTGAGCGTGCCGGCGTACTGTTTATACCGTTCGCTGGTGGCCGCCAGTTCGACGATGTCGTGGGAGATGTCGGTGAATGAGACGGAGATTTGCTGGTTGGCCATCCGTTGCTGCTGAATGGCGATGTAAATTTGTTTCGCCGCGTCGGCCGATTTTTTCGCCCACTCGGAAATTTCCTGGAAATACCGGTACGTCATCTGAGCCGATTCATACGTGTCCTCGACTTTTTCGGAATTTTCCTGTGACGCGACGACCAAACGCGACGTGGCGTTCTGAATCGTTTCCGTCAACGTTTTGATATTCTGGATCGATTTGGTTACCCGGTCGGAAAGACCGCGCACTTCATTGGCGACGACTTTGAAACGTTTACCGTATTCGCCCGCCGAACTCGCTTCGATGGCGGCGTTCAGGGCAATAAGATTCGTCTCGTCGGCGATGCTGATGATCAGGTTCAATACTTGTTCGATTTCCTGGATCGCTTCGCTGAGTTGAATGATATCCGACACGCTGGCATGATTTTGTTCGCGGACGGCGGACATCAGTTGAACCGTATTGTTCATATTCGTCAAACCATTGGTCGCATGTTTTTCGGTATCCTCGGCGAAATTGACGACCGAACTGGCGCTTTCGGAAATTTGTTTCGACGACTCCAGAAGTTCATTCAGCGTGGAAGACGTCTGTGTGACGGACGCCGATTGGCGAACCAACGATTGATTTTGTTCGGAGGATATATCCGCCATGAGATTGGCGGCGGCGTGCATTTCGCTGCTGTGGGTCTGCAATTGGCTGATCTTGTCCTGAATCGTTTGCACGACGCCGTCCAGCCGGTTATTGAGCGAACCGGTTTCGTCGGGCGTGAGAGAGGTCGTCGTTTGGCCGAACTGTCCCTGGTGTACTTCGTTCATGGCTTTTTCTATTTTGGACAAAGCGCCCGCGAAACGGTAAACCATCAACCACACGATCAGTGAAAAAGCGGCGCAAATTCCAAGCGTACTGAGCAGCAAATCACTGGAAAAACGGCGAATTTCATTGTCGGTAAGAAGCGGCAATTTCGCCGGCCTCTGGATGATCAGTATCTGCAAGCGTTCATGATGGAGTTCAGTCTTAGCCCAAACGTTCACCGCCAGGACGGCTGTTGCGAGCAGGCAAACCATCAGAATTTTATATTTGATGGAAAGCATTGGCGCAAGATCGATCACGGCGCCTTCGCGGCGTAATGCCAGCAGCGGCGGCGTTACATAACGTTCCATCACAAGGTAATCCAACGCCATCGTAAAAATAACAGCGATGAAAATATTGTTGGTCAGTTCGCTGGAGGCGCTCCAGATCATCGACGGCAAAATGGTACAGATCGACAACAAAATAAATTCTACGATGAAAAATTGCCGGGGAAATTCAACAAGATCGCGCCCTACTTTTTCGAATTGTGTACGGGGAGGATTTTTTACAACGGTAATTTTATGCGCTGCATAAAGCATTTTCCTGTGAAATAACACGGTAAGCGCAAAATAGGCTAAAAAACCAAGGATGACTGGCGTCCCGATGACCGCCTGGAGTGAATCGCCTGGAAATAAGAAAAAGAAAATCAAGAACAAGCAGAGGCCGGCCGCATGCGTCAGCCGTGAATACGCAAAAGCCGATGAAAAATACGCCGCTCTGTTTGCGTGAAAAAAATGTTGAAACGATAAGCGTTCAGCGATAGTCCGTGCCATGGCGCTCCGGAAAAGTTGTTCGGGTGTTTTTGAAAGTAATTATTTACGCCGCTTTTTGCAAGAACAGAATCGAATTTGCCGAGCATGAAAAACAAAACCCGATGCATAAAGGCACCGGGTTTTTTCCCAGGGAGCAAGGGGCTTGGGTTAATCGCGTTTATAATTTTTTTTAAATCATGACTTCGTACTGAGAATTAATAAATAAAAAGCCAGTAATAAGGTTGCGAACAAAGCAACCGGATAGAAAATTCCGGTATTGCCGGTCAGAACATGCGGCGAATAAAAAATGTAGCCGATGCTGGCTAGGATCGTCCCAAGTAATAAAAACCCGGTAATTCGCAATAAAGTTTTGTTACGCATAAATGATTCCTCCACATCCGTCTGTTCTGCTCGTCTTTCCATGAAAATATCTCATCGCTGGTCTGGTGAGGTTATGTGGTTACTGCTCGTTATAAGTCAATTCCGGTGCCAAATTTTTGATAAATGTATCAGTTTATTTAAGATATTGTTATTTATACAAATATATTATTTTTAATGATTCCATTACTTGATTCTACGTCGTATTTTTGTGCCTTGTGTGTTTCGTAACAAACAAAGTGTATCACAGTGAAACAGTTTGTATTTTTGATTTAACAAAAAGATTTTGGCTTGATTTTTCAATGCTTTATCTTTAAGTTAATGGCCTAACAATAACCATACATGCAACTTGCTCTAGACTTCAGAGTCCATTCAGTTTCCAATGAGATGCCTGTGAGCGAGCAGGTTGGTTCTGTCGCCTTAAAAGAAATTTTCCGGAAGGCTTACGGTTTTTATAGAGGCCGTTCACGGAAAGATATTGTCATCGAAGATTTTCATATCCGTTTTTTTCGGTATTCCGGTCTTAAACACACCCTACGAATCAATCATCACCTTGCAGAAATCCGGCTCAGCGAATGGTCGCGGAATGAGAATGTGGATTTTTTCGAAGCGCTGGCACATATTCTCTGGTCAAAAATTTTCAGTATGAAATGTCCGCCTCATTTTCAGCAAAAGTACCGGCAACGTGAGCGGTTGCTGATGGAGCAAATTCCTGCGGGACAAGGGAAAAAAATTATTTTGCCGCCGCAAGGCCGTGTGTATGACTTGCAAACGATCATGGAAAATTTGATCCGCATGTATTTTTCAATGGAAAAATTCCGGGACGTTGCCATCGGTTGGAGTCGCCAGAAAGCTATTCGCCGTCTCGGGCACTACGATGGAACGGCCAAAACGATCGTATTGAGCGCGGCTCTGGATCACGCGGCGGTACCGCCTTTTGTCGTCGAATCGATCGTTTATCATGAAATGCTGCACCATCTGCATCCGGTTGAATTCAAAAACGGGCGCCATGTGATACACGGCGACGCATTCAAAAAAATGGAAGAAGTATTTCCATGTATGGGCGAAGCCGAAACGTGGCTGAAACAGTCGTTTCCGGGATTTGTCCGACGCCGGCAACGTAACCGTTGGGTGAATTGATATGCCTGGACGATTATTGATTACGGGCGGCACGGGAACGCTGGGCAGCCATTTGGTAAGGATGGCCGAGGCGGAGGGGCGGTGGGATGAAGTTCATTCGACGTACTGCACGTTGAATCCGAATTTTCATAAAATTTTCTGGCATTACATGGATGCCCGTAATCCGATCGGCGCGATATTGGAAAAAATCAAACCGGACTGCGTCATCCATACGCTGGCCATGACGTCGCCGGATGAGTGCGAATCCAAAAAATTGGATGCCTGGCAAATTAACGTTGAAACGACCAAAGACATTGCCGGTTATTCTCACGCGCATCAGACACGGATGATTTTTACTTCGACCGACCTGGTGTTTGACGGTGAAAAAGGAAACTACTCCGAAGAAGATCCGCCAAATCCGGTTAGTTTTTACGGCGACACCAAAGCGGAGGCCGAGCAAATTGTAGCCGAACGTATGGGACGATTGCTGATCGTGCGGATTAGTCTTTTGTATGGCTTTAATTTGAACGGGCGTCCGGTTTTTTTCGATCAGGTATATACGGCAATTAAAAACAAACAACCCATTGCGCTTTTTGGGGATCAATTCAGAACAATGATGAATGTTGCAAACGCGGCCGCGTGTTTGCTGGAATTGGCGGAAAATGAATCGACCGGTATTTTGCATCTTGGCGGCCCGGAACGGATCAGCCGGTTCGATTTCGGCAAACGCCTGGGCGGCGCTCACATCCTGCCAGGCGCCGTTCACCTGTTTCCTGGACGAGAGCAGGCGCTCGGGATGGTAGAGCTCCTCGAGCACGGCGCGCCCCTTGATGCAGGTGTAACCGCGTGAATAGGGGTTCTCACGATCGCCGCGCCAAGCCGTGGCCCGGCCGCTTTCGGTGTCGACATCGACCTCGACGCCACAGAACACGTGGCAGAAGCGGCAAAAGGACTTCTTCGTCTCGATCATGGGCGGTCCTCCTCCTCGATCGTGAGCGAGAGCCAGGGACCCGACGTGGCGGTGAGGGCGGGAACGCCGCCGACAGTCAGGCGTCCCTACGCGGTCCGCCTCAGGGCGCTCCGCCTTGCTCGCCTGCGTTCCGCTCTCGCTCGCCTCATCGACTGACGCACGATGTCGCGGACTTTGGCGGCATCGAAGGTGGAAGGATCAAAGTAATTGCAGATGCAGAGGCCTATGCTCAAGGCAATCAGGTGATCCGCCGCCAGGTC
>JABWBZ010000138.1 GCA_013359335.1 bacterium | reverse complement strand
CTGGGACCGAATACGGTTTTTAACGAACCGCTATTCTATCTCGTCATGAAAGAAACGGCGGACGAACCTTCCGGGCTTGGCAAAGCCTTGGCGACGCCGGGTATTTATATCACGTTCATTTCGGCTAATCTTCGGAAAAAGAACGACAGCGGTAATGAAGAATTCGAAGTGGGCTATTCGGACGGGCCGAATGTCACCTACGACGCTTTCAATGCAACGTCGGCTTTACGATTTGACGGAGTCAGCCGGCTCGATGCGGCCGGCGTCACGCGCCTCTTCCCGGATATCAATACGGCAACGCTGTATACCGCGCAGCAGCCTATCGCCATGCGTAAATTGGACGGGATCGGAGCGCCGTCGGCCTGGCGATTGATCGCCACCGAAGACGATGCCGCCGTCGGCGAATTCTACCGGTACAGCGGCGAATTTAACGGGTACAAACCGGCCGATTACTACGATATGGCCGATGACTATCTGAAACTCAACCTCAATTCGAAATTCAACTTCCATGATTTCGGCAGCGGTTCATTCGATCTCGACGATATTTATACCAAAACCGGGATCATGAATATTAATGAAGATAATGTCAGTGATCGATTAGGACTATATCTATTCAAGGACACGGACAATAATCTCAGCGGAATTCCATTGGGCGACATTAACTGGCGATTTGGTATGGTAACGTATTAAAAAAACAAAAAGGCAGAGCATTCGGCGTCAATGCTGAGTGCTCTGCCGATATTTTTAAGGGAAAATTTATGTTACGAATGTTGATGGGTTTATTTTTTCTGTTTATCGCCGGATGCAAGGGCGACAAAAACGACCAGGGATCGATCTTTGTCGATAAGGATTATGACTTCGTATTAGGGTTTGCCGTTCCTGACGAAGACCGTCTTGCGCCGACGGAAGTTTTCGTAGGCCGGATGCTCGACCAGGAAACGGACACCTTTACGATCAATCATATTGTCCGGGATACGTTCTTATACGGCCAGCTCCGGGGATACCAGGGCTGGTATCGAACCGTATTCGCTTACCATGATGACGCCGAAGTTCTGATTCATTCGGAGACTCAAACCGTGCAGTTGCAATATGTCGGCTACGGCATTTACCAGGACGTCAATGACGTCTTGCATATCGAGCCGCTGAAATCATACACCTTAGAAGTGCGCCGGCCGGACAACCGCTTATACACCAAAACCGTTACCGTTCCCGGTAACCTCGACGTCACCAATTTCAATCACGGTGATACGGTCACGGCGTATCCGAAAAAACGGACCGTCGAATCCGCCACTTGCATCAAACTGTATCCGGTGATTCATAACATTTCCGAACACGCATACTTATACAGACACAAGCAATCCAACGATGGCCCCGCTACCGATCTTTATGCCATTTATGCCAGTTTTCAGGCTAATAGCAGCGCCCCGGCTCAATACGAGGAATGCAGCCAGAGAACCTATCAGACATTTGGATGGGAGCTATTGGCTTTGGATTCATCGGCTACGATATTCTACCGGAGCGAAGGCATCGCCGCCAATCAGGATGTGTTCGATATGATCGACTATTACGATAATGGCAGCATCGAGAAACGTTCCAGCCTGAATACGCACGGCGCGGATGATGCCATCGGAAATTTCGGCGCCTACAATGCCATCCGCTTTGACTTCACCGTGAAAGCTTTGAGGGATTCATGCCAATGCGACTAGACTAAGATAATTAACTCTCACCCGGCGAGGCGGCTGTAGCTCGAACGTTTTTCGGTGTGATTATTTCCGTCGAAGGTCAAAATTGTTTCTTCGTTATTGACGACCGTCGCGACGTTCACCGGCCGCTTCCAGATTTTGTAAACGCTTTCCATCGTCGCGCGGGCTTCGTCGATTTTTAATTCAATACCTTCGAATTTATGCTGCAGGAGCAATTCGGCGCGGTTTTCGAAATTGCCGTCTACGACGGACAAATACGGCAATCCGTGATGCGTGAGCTGGAATAATAATTTTTGTTTTACTTTTTTGAATTCCCGCTCGGTAATTTCATACTGATCCGTGCTGGAATTGAATTCGTACGTAAACAATTTCATCCGCTCGCAAAATTCTGGCGTGAGAAATTCATCCAGAAACATCACGTCATTGTACAATTTTCTGACTTCGAAAATTTTCTTTCGCCCAAGCCCTAATTTTTTATCCCATCGCTGCAATTCCACCAAATCGGTGCATTCGTCATATTCGCGGCCGAATTTGCCTTTATTCCACCGGTCTTCGATGTCCCTCAAGAGTTCGATGCCCAATTTGTAAGGATTTAGCCGGCCGCCCGACGTCGCGAGCACGCCGGCACAATGATCGGCATAATCGACGATTTCGTGATCGTGCGCGGCACGTTCCGTCATGATCTTGCTGTGCCAGTAACTTGCCCAGCCTTCGTTCATAATTTTCGTCATACCTTGCGGCGCGAAATAATACGCTTCTTCACGGACGATCGACAAAAGATCGCGTTGCCAATTGGTCAACGGCGCGTACTCGATCAGAAATGCCAGCACGTCTTTTTCAGGCTGTTCAGGAAAATTCTTTTTCTTTTCTTGTTCTTCGGTCAGTTTTTTTAATTGTTCGGCCAAAAATTCCTTTGGATTAATAAAATCATCCATGTAGTCTTTGCTTTTCAGCTTCTTGACTGCCAAAGGTTCATCCGCCGGCATTTCGTTGGGTTCCTGCAGGTCACGGCTGCGTTGGATGTAGGGCGAATGCGGATCGATGAGATTTTCGACCGGCAGGCAGATGTCGATAAAACTTTCGACTTCTTCGAGCCCGTAGCGCTCGATATAACGGCGGACGCGCGTCGCGTGATTCGCCATCTCGTCCATCATTTTGCGATTGGTGTGGGCGAACCAGTAATTATTTTTGAAAAAATCGTTGTGACCGTAGACGTGCGCCATCACGATTTTCTGATCGACGTAGCCGTTGGATTCGAGCAGGTAGGCGTAACACGGATCGTTATTGATCACCATTTCGTAAATTTTCTGCAGGCCCCATTCGTAGCCTTTCGCCAACTGCTCGTATTCCATGCCGAACCGCCAGTGCGGATAGCGCGTGGGAAATCCGCCGTACGCCGCGACCATATTGATCTCGTCGTAGTCGAGCACTTCAAAAATCTGGGTGAAAAAATCGAGGCCGTAACCGCGCGCATAGCCTTCGATCTCTTCCTGTAAGATTTTCAGATCTTCGGGTAATTCACGCATGCTTGATCGCCTTTGGATGAATGGGCGGTGATTAATTGGAAATTAACCAACTTTGCGGGGAATGGCAAGTTTTTACAATGAACATTAATAATGAACAATGAATAATATTTTGTTTTTGTTTATATGTCATTTCGAGGAGTCCCGATGCATCGGGACGACGAGAAAACTGTTCGAATTAATTATTCCCGCGAAACACGCAGAACATATTGCCACAAAAAAGCACAAAAAAAGTTTCAATTTATATTTTGTTAGAAAATCCTTAGTACCTGAGTGTTAATTTTTTCGTGTATTTTGCGGGCTTATTTTAAATTAAAATCTCCGAGTCCTCTGTGTCTCTGTGGCTATTTCAAAAATCCCACCATCTCCTCCACATCATTCGTCGGGGCTTTACAAGCAAAATCTTCGCACACATAGGCTGTGGCTTTTGAGTTGATCATCATGTACGATTTTGTGAATGGTGCGATTTTAGACAATTCGTCTGAATTTGTTTTTTTAAGTAAAACAACTTTGTTAGGTAAAAATAATTCATTCAGCGCGCAGATCATTTTTCGCGTATCGTCCGCATCCGGATCGCCGACAATGACAATTTCTTTAGACGGAATGAAATCGTGCGCCATCAAATACTGTGCGTGCGTCATCGGCACATGCCGGATAGTACGAGCAAACGCGCGGCTGATGTGCGAACTTTTTTCGGCGAGCGATAAGTCGCCCGTCAACCGGCTGAGCCGAATCAAATTCAAAGCGGCAACCGAATTGCCCGATGGAACCGCGCCGTCGTATATTTCTTTCAAACGCGCGATCAACGGCTCGCCGTCGTCAGGCGTAAAATACAATCCACCATTTTGTTCATCCCAAAAATGTTCGAGAAAAATCGTGTTTAATTCCACCGCCGATCGGAGATATTTTTCTTCGAAGGTCGCATCGTAAATTTCGATCAATCCCCAGATCATCATGGCGTAATCGTCGGCGCACGCCGGCAAACCGGCTTCGCCTTGCCGCCAGCGTTTGAACAAGCGTCCTCTTGAATCGCGCATATTTTTCAAGACAAACTCAGCGGCGGCTTTGGCGGTGGCGGCATAATCGGCATGATCGAACACAGACGCGCCTTTGGCAAATGCCGCAATCATCAATCCATTCCAGTCCGTCAGAATTTTATCGTCTTTGAACGGATGCACGCGTCGCTCTCGTACGTCGAAAAGTTTCCGGCGAATGATTTCAAGCTTTGCATGCAATTCACTTTCACTGCAGCCCAAATGAAAAGCCAATACATCCGGATCTTTGGTCACGTGCAGAATATTAGCGCCGGTTTGTTCATGCGTGGCTTCGTCGTGATAGTTGCCATCGGACGAAACGTTGAAAATTTCTTCGGCCCATTTCAATTCATCCCCATTCAAAATTCGGTTCAGTTCATCGCGACTCCAGACGTAAAATTTTCCTTCCACGCCTTCGCTGTCGGCGTCTTCGGCGGAATAAAATCCTCCGTCCGGATGTCTCATATCGCGCAAAACGTAGGTAAAAATTTCCTCCGCCGTTTTTTTATAAAAATCGTTGCGCGTAGCTTGAAAAGCTTCGACGTACGCTATCGCCAGCATGGCCTGATCATACAGCATTTTTTCAAAATGCGGAACAAGCCACTTTGCATCGGTGGAATAACGATGAAATCCAAAACCGATGTGATCGTACATTCCGCCGTACCGCATAGCCTTGAGTGTTTTTTCGACCATCGCTAATGCTTCCGACTTTCCACTACGCCGCCAATATCTAAGCAAAAAGGACAAATTATGCGGCGTCGGAAATTTCGGCGCGCTGCCGAAACCGCCTTGATGACGGTCGAATTGCTGCGTGAATTGATCGAACGCCAAATCCAAAACGCTTTCATCCAGCGTTTCGGCAGAAGTTTCCGAAGGCAAATTTCTCAGCAATTGCGTGATTTCTTCGGCAGAATGGATAACCTCATCGCGCCTTTCTTTCCACGCCTTGGACAGCGCCGGCAGCAATTCCATCATGCCCGATCGCCCGTATTTCGAATGTTTGGAAAAATACGTTCCGGCAAAAAATGGTTTTTTATCCGGTGTGAGAATCACTGTCATCGGCCATCCGCCGTGCCCTGTCAAAGCCTGCGTGACCGCCATATAAATCTGGTCGATATCCGGACGCTCTTCGCGATCGACTTTGATACACACAAAATGTGTATTCAGAAGTTCGGCCACCGCATCGTCTTCGAACGATTCATGTTCCATCACGTGACACCAATGACACGTGGAATAACCGATTGATAAAAAAACCGGTTTGTCGTCGGCTTTGGCTTTTTCAAATGCCGCGTCATTCCACGGAAACCAATCGACGGGATTGCGCGCGTGTTGAAGCAAGTACGGGCTTTGTTCGAAAATCAGCCGGTTAAATTCCGGCCCGCCGTCGGGCGGCAGTTTTTTAATTTCATCTATCGAAGGCCAATACATTGTTTTTCCTTTTTAAGAAACTTGCCGCGAATTGACACGAATTTTACAAAAAAAATTTTTAACCGCGAAAAAGTAAAAATAGTTTAATTTATTTTTAGTCTGAGTCGCCCGAATCTGAATTTTAGCGGTAATGTCATATGCGCCTCTCTGGATTCCTCCCGACGAGTCGGGACGGGAATGACAATACCCCAGCGAGTAACTTTAATCGACGGCGAATTTAACGCCGGCGGTTAATTGCGTATCGCGCGAAAGCCACCGCGCATTAGATTTATCGATGTCTTTTAAGCCCACAGAAAAACGAAGTTGTGCGAAATAGATGATGCGCGTGTCGCGCGTGTATTGCAAACCGAATCCGCCGTCGAGCGCGAATTCAATCGATTCCGTTACGTTGGACAGACCGACGTTTTCATGACGATCCGGTAATCGAATGGCCGCTCGTGAGTGCAATAAAAAACCGATCTTCGGCCCGATAAATGCGAATGGACGAAATCCTTCATGCCGGTACGCCGTTCGGATCAGTACAGGAATTTCGATGTAATTAAATTGCCAATGAATCGCGCTGCCGGCGGAATCAAAATTCATTCCTTTTTGAATGTAATGGCATTCGGCCTGGATGCTGACAAGAGAATTTTGTGGGATTATTTCCATTAACCCACCCGCAATCCATCCGACGCGCGAAGACGTTTTGACATTTTGCGATTGCGATGCGCTGGCGAAATTAACGCCGCCATGAATACCGATGTTATAGCGCGTCTGTCCCCAGGCGGAAGGAATAAAAAAACAAACTATGCACACCCACACTCGCATGGTGTTTTAAAAAAAATGTAATGATTCGGTGAAATGAGGTTATGGAAAAAAGGAGTGGAAAACAACGGTTAGTTTTTCAAAGCGGCATTTTTAAATCACGCATTCGCTAAAGCGCTTTCGAAGTTATCCCGTAATCGCGGAATCATCACCTCGCTGCGCGGAGCATGGCACACGCGGTTGTATAATTGACAAGATTGCAGCAGCGATAACAGCATGACACTGCTTTCGTCCGGAGCTTTCGTTTTCTCAACGACCGCCTGCAATTCGCGCTGAATGCCGTCGCGCATCATGCGGCCGCCAAGCGAGTAACGGTTGTACGGCACGACGCCGCAAAACAATTTTTCTTCTCTTTGCAGAATGCCTTTGCGGCTCAGGTTATGCAATAGCCGTTCTTTGATTTTCAGTTTTGAAAATTTTTCCAACAGCATGGTTACCCAATGATTCATCGTTCGTTCGGTATTTTTTTTGAGTAGGCATGCCAAGACGTCATCAAGCAATTCATCGCCGCAAGAAGTCGTTTCAATCAACGTAATTCGCTGCGTGCCGTCGATGTGTATTTTCCCGCGCAACGCCAGTTCCATCACCAAAGCGCCTGCCATCGATACGGACAACACAGCCCAGGAAACGGAATAACGCAAATCTTTTTGATCGTCCAGCGACAATAGAAAAAGTTTTTCGGGTAAAGTGAGCATGGGTCGATTTCAAATTGTGATGACCCTTTTACGGTTAGATAGTTTTAAAAGTTGCCCTTAACGGGTAATTATTACAAAATTTTTCGGATTTCAATTTAGGCCATGATTAGTATGGCACCTGACAAAAGTCATAGGCGTATACGACTTATTTCAATACATTGGCGTCGCCTCATGAAGGCGTAAAAAAATGATGACTAATTACCAATAAATCATTACATTAGCCGCACTATCATTAAATACAACGAGGATTTTATGTCATCCGATTATGCAAAAAACCTGATTGCACAAGTTAAAGCTAAAAATCCCAGCGAGCCTGAATTTCATCAGGCCGTTGAGGAAGTGGTCGAATCGCTGGATGTCGTATTGCAACGTCATCCGGAATACCGCTCGGCCAAAATTCTGGAAAGAATGGTGGAACCCGAGCGCGTCATCATGTTTCGCGTACCCTGGATGGACGACCAGGGAGAAATTCACATCAACCGAGGATTCCGTGTGCAGATGAACAGCGCCATCGGTCCGTACAAAGGCGGATTGCGTTTTCACCCATCCGTTAATTTAGGCATTTTGAAATTTCTCGCTTTTGAACAAGTATTTAAGAACAGCCTGACGACGCTTCCGATGGGCGGCGGTAAAGGCGGATCGGATTTCGATCCCAAAGGCAAGAGTGATAATGAAGTCATGCGTTTTTGCCAAAGTTTTATGAATGAACTGTACCGCCACATCGGCCCGGATGCAGACGTGCCGGCCGGTGACATCGGCGTCGGTGGCCGTGAAATCGGTTTCCTTTTCGGCCAATATAAACGGCTTACCAAAGAATTTTCCGGTGTGCTCACCGGCAAGGGATTGAACTGGGGCGGCTCGCTCATCCGGCCGGAAGCAACGGGTTACGGCGCCGTTTATTTTGCTCAGGAAATGTTAAAGACGCGCGGTAAAGGAGTCGCCGGATTAACATTCGCGGTGTCCGGTTTCGGCAACGTGGCGTGGGGCGCTGTCCAGAAAATCGATGAACTCGGCGGTAAAGTCGTCACACTGTCCGGTCCCGACGGATTCGTCTACGATAAAGACGGCATCAAAGGTGAAAAAATCGAATACATGCTTAAAATGCGCGCCAGCGCACGCGACAGCGTGAAAGATTATGCGGATGAATTCAAGGTCGAATTTCATGCCGGCAAACGACCGTGGGGCATCAAAGTCGACGTCGCTATGCCGTGCGCTACGCAAAACGAACTCGACGACAACGATGCGCGTACGCTCGTGAAGAATGGCTGCATCTGCGTTTGCGAAGGCGCCAATATGCCGGTCACCTTGCCCGGATTCAAAGTACTGCACGAAGCCGGAATTCTCTACTCGCCCGGTAAAGCTTCCAATGCCGGCGGCGTTGCAACGTCAGGATTGGAAATGACGCAAAACAGCATGCGCCTGCCGTGGTCGCGCACAGAAGTGGATCAACGTTTGCATCAGATTATGAAAAATATCCA
Source organism: bacterium (assembly GCA_013359335.1). Lineage (GTDB taxonomy): Bacteria > CLD3 > CLD3 > SB21 > SB21 > JABWBZ01. The sequence continues at coordinate 374 of JABWBZ010000138.1, read as the reverse complement.
CGACACGTGCCTCCAGACGGCGGAGCGTTTCGGTATGCCCGGTAATTACGTCGCGGGCGCCAATATCGCAGGGTTCCTTAAAGTTGCCAATGCGATGCTGGATCAAGGATTGGTATAAAGATTTATTTTCGATCATTAAAAACGGAGCAGATTAAAAACAATCTCGCTCCGTTTTTTTATTTTTTTTGGAAAGTCTCTAGCGCTTAGCCAAATTAAATAAGTGTTTAAAACACGTTGCAAAGGTCGCCGAAAGTTTTCAAATTGGCTAAAACTAAACCAATGCTCTACTCATGAGTGATATCAAATTACCCGCAAGAAAGTTCGATGCTTTGTGGGCGGGACGCGGATATAGCCGGCGCATTCAGAATTTTCAG
>JABWBZ010000137.1 GCA_013359335.1 bacterium | reverse complement strand
GCCGACATAAGGCGGACGGAAAAACTTTTCGGGCTCCGATTCGATCAGGAGCGACTGAGCTCCCAACGGCGCAGGAATCCACACGGCAATATGCCCGTCATTGTGATGATTATTGGCGAACATGACGAACACGCGTTTTTTCGCAAAAAATGTCGGCTCACCGTGTGAAAGTTTTTCAAAAGTTTCAGGAAATTGAAAACAAATGCGGCGAACTCTTTCAAGATGGTTTTGGCTCATTGACGTATGATTACCATTTTGCCGAGCGTTCGTAATTTTCTATTTCTTCACAAAGCCGAGAATAAGAAATAAAAAAGGGATTAGAAGCCACTTTATATTGCATATCACTACCAAAGGCGTAAACTGGAAGATAAAATTGTATTGAAATCGAATCGCGATGTGAAAAAGTTTCCAATCGATTTTTGTAATACCCTAAACAGCCAAAGTGAATAAATTGATAAATGTCTCTTGTTCGAAATTTAAACTCTTCTAAAGGTTTAATATAAATCCTTGATAACCCTGTCCCGCAGGCGAAATCCGGATCATCAATAATAGAATCCTTATCATTTTTAATGATATGCCGTGATGCAATAAGAAACACAAGCGAATCTGTTAACTCGAAATCTTTACTATAGTTTCTATAGGTATAAAAATATGCATAGTTGAATCCATCATTTTTCAATGTGAACGTCAAAGTTCCATCATCATTCTGCAAAATGGAGTAATTAAAATCCGGCTTTGAATTTGAGAATAGATCAGGTTGGTCGTAGTCAAATAATTCAAAATAATAGTAACCTCGATTGAAATGTATATCTTTCCAGAAAAAAATAATTATAAATAATAAAACGCTACAGAAACATAACAATGCTATAAAAGATAGAATCTTTAAAGTTTGCATAACCGAATGACGTTAGATACTAAGTAGTTTTTACTGTTTTAAATATAAACACGGATCCACCCAATCATTCAAAAGCTCCTTCGACTTCACGTATCCGCGGATATTAACTTCCGTGCCTTTGTGAATAGAAAGATGCAGGTGTTTACGTTCGCCGTCCGTTTCTTTACTGCAACCATTTCCTAAAAAACCAATCGTCTCTCCGGCTTTGATTTTATCGCCAACCTTAGCTTGAATGCTCGATAATCGCAGATGCCCGTAAACTATCGTCACCGGTTGATTATCTACCATAGACGATACGACGATCACTCCGCCATAGCCGCTCGCAAAACGTTTTTGCAGTACAACGCCGTCATTCATCGCCTTGACCGCGACGTCCGTATTTTCTTCGCCGGGCAGAATTTCAAAATCCACGCCGGTGTGATAACCCAAAAATTTTTCCGGCTGAACGGGCGACGTTGCCGGAGTGACATAAATACCGAACGATTTTTTGTGATTCGATCGGACGGATTATTCAGCGGCGTAACAAATTGACCGTAACCTTCAATCGAAAAAATCAACGAACAAAAAATGTTAAAGACAGAAATTTTCATATAGAAGAATATAAACGAATAAAAACCAAATCCGCAATCCAAAATCCTCACTCCGCATTCCGCAATCATCAATTTCCAATCCAAAAATCCTCAATTGAATCTCCTCTCACCGTTTGTTATATTGCTACCGCACATTTGCAGAAAGGTAATGATTCAAAAAAAATGTTCCTGCCTAAATTCTTCACCACGATCAAAGAATATAATCAACGTCAGTTTTTCTCCGATTTGACAGCCGGCACGATTGTCGGAATTGTCGCGTTGCCGCTTGCGATTGCTTTTGCCATTGCGTCGGGCGTGTCGCCGGAAAAAGGTTTGTACACCGCGATCATTGCCGGATTTTTAATTTCGTTTCTCGGCGGGAGCCGCGTGCAGATCGGCGGACCGACCGGAGCCTTTGTCGTCATCGTGTACGGCATTGTCGAAAAATACGGTTTGGACGGATTAGCCATCGCGACGATCATGGCCGGCGTTATTCTGATCATTATGGGGTTTGCCAAATTCGGCGGTTTGATCAAATATATTCCGTACCCGATTATTACCGGATTTACCAGCGGCATCGCCGTGATCATTTTTTCGTCGCAGATCAAAGATTTTTTCGGATTACAAATGGAAAACGTGCCGAGCGACTTTGTCGAAAAATGGGAAGCGTATGTTCATCATTTTTCTTCGGTGCATGTCGAATCGCTGGGCATTGCCGTTTTGGCGCTCGCTATAATTATTTTTTGGCCGAAATTAAATCAAAAAATCCCCGGCTCGCTCATCGCACTGATCGTTGCAACGGGATTAGTTCACATATTCGGATTAAATGTTGAAACCATCCAAAGCCGGTTCGGCGATATACCGTCGTCGCTGCCGTCTCCGGCATTGCCGGCGTTGAGTTGGTCGACGATCTCGGGGCTCGTTTTGCCGGCTACGACGATTGCGCTGCTCGCGGCGATTGAATCGCTGCTGTCGGCGGTGGTTGCGGACGGCATGATCGGCGGACGGCACCGGTCGAATATGGAATTGATCGCGCAGGGCGTGGCCAATATTTTTTCACCGGTTTTCGGCGGTATTCCGGCGACCGGCGCGATTGCCCGCACCGCGACGAATATCAAAAACGGCGGACGTACGCCCGTGTCCGGCATGGTACACGCGGCGGTGTTGCTGCTGATCATGCTGCTCTTCGGGAAATGGGCGGGGCTTATTCCTCTGGCCGCCCTGGCCGCGATTTTAGTGTACGTCGCGTACAATATGAGCGAGTACGACGCCTTCGTGTCGATCCTGAAAGGTCCGCGCAGCGATGCGGTCGTTTTGATCACGACGTTTTTGCTCACGGTGTTGATCGATCTCACGGTCGCCATCGAAATCGGAATGATCCTCGCGGCGTTTTTATTTATGAAACAAATGGCCGACGTGACGAATATTCACATTTTAAAAAGCGACCTGGAAGACAAAGAAGAAACGCCCGACCCGAATGCCGTGCAAAAACGATTTATTCCGAAAAACATCGAAGTATTCGAGATCAATGGCCCGTTCTTTTTCGGTTCGGTCGATAAATTTCACGACACGATTAATTTCGGTTCACGCGCCCCCAAAGTGCTGATCCTGCGTATGCGCTTCGTGCCGTACATGGATGCGGGCGGCTTGCACGCCTTAGAAGAAGTTTTTCATCGCTGCAAAAAGAATAAAATATTTTTACTTATTTCTGATATTCATACGCAACCGCTGATCGTGGCGGAGCAATCGGGTTTAATGAAAAAAATGGGCGAGGATCATTTTTTCGGCAATCTCGACGACGCCTTGAACTTCGGCCGCCGGCTGATCGGACTCAGCCCGATCGATCAGACGGGTGAATTCGAAGCGACCGTCGCACGTGAACGAAGAAAAATCGAGGATGAGAAGAGGAATTGTGAGTGATATTGCTCTCTAAAATTTCTTGCTAATTCGGTGGGTGTGATGTACAATAATTGCGTAGCTATCGAATAAATGGAAAAAAAGATGAGTGAAAAAATTTCAAAAGCCCAGCTTGAAGTATGGGAATGGAAGGAATCGCTTCACAATGAGATCAAAGACATGGAGCTTGAGTCAGGATTAAAACACTTCTTAAAAAAGCAAATGAAGTAGCCAGCGAGCTCGAAAAACAGGGAAAACTTAAACCTCGTCCCGTTTGGCATTCAGCAAAATAGTTTTCTTTAGCCGGCTGATCGGACTCAGCCCGATCGCTAAACAGAAAAAACATTGTAATCTCAAACAAAAAGCATATAATTAGGAGTTATATTTTAATCAACTAGAGTGCGAGTATGAAAACTTATATTGTAGCTGTACTGATTTTTATTTCAAGCATGTACGCCGCCGAAGGCAGCCAACAGGATTCAATTCGTATCAAACGTTTGGCCGATGTGGCTTACATCTGGGGTGCGATTAAGTATTTTCATCCATATTTATCACACAAGTCCGTCGACTGGGATTCCGCCTTGGTCAGTGCGATTCCGAAAGTGGATAGCGCAAAAAATCGGGACGACTATCAAAAAGCCGTCGAACACTTACTTTCATTCTTAAACGATCCCAATACGGCCGTGTATCGGAAAAAAAATCCAGTACCTCTCTCATCGAATAGATCGATGAAGCCTCAGCCCTATGTCGAATGGACACCGGATAGTACCGCCATCGTTATTGCCAATGATTGGGTGTATTTTACCGGATTTGGCGCATCCCAGACTGTTTTTAAAACAATGAAGGAAATCCAACACGCAGATCGAATTATTTTTGATATGCGGGCATTTAATGGAAAGGAGCAGTCAGACTGGTGGTTATCTTATCATTGGCTTAGAACGATAGGATTCCTCTTGGATCGGGATCTCAAACTCGGATATTCACGCAGCCGGATGCACTCGGGCTACGCTCCTCAAGCCGGCGGTGCTTCGTTTTATTATTCAGCTACCGTCAATAAAGAATCAACCGTTTTGAACGGTAAGAACAATGTCAGCACAAAAAAGATTGCATTTATTGTCAGCGATGGAATCGATCAATTGTGCCCGATGCTGATGGGATTTCAATCTGCCGGGATGGCGGCAGTTGTCCAGGATGGTAAAATCGAGTACGAACCCGGAATCGAATATCATGCGATGGATATTGCGGATGATCTGACCGTGTCCATGCGCCTGACAGAATCGATTTATCCCGATGGGCAGGTTGGTTTTAAACCCGATACCGTCCTGTCGTCATCGGCGGATTCTTCCGCCGCCTTGAAGGCAGCGTTAGCGATGCTTCAGCAGCCTTTTCTTGGACGCAGCGGAAAATCTTCCAATGAAGTCGCCGGTCAACGATTGGAAAAACCCTATTTTGAAATGGCCTATCCTGACAGAGAATACCGGCTGCTTGCTTTATTCAGGTTCTGGAATGTTATTCATTATTTTTTTCCTTACAAGCATTTGCTGGATCGGCCGTGGAATTCAGTGCTGACCGAATTCATTCCTCAAATGGAATTGGCTTCGGATTCACTTCAATACAATTTGACGGTAGCCAAATTGGTTGCACGCATTCAGGATTCCCATGGTTTTATTAATAGTAAAGTATTGCGCCAATATTACGGTACTCACATGCCACCTCTTGAAGTTCGATGGATCGGAGGGGAATCGGTGATAACGTACGTTCCCGATTCGATTGCTAAGAAAAACGGAATAAACGTTGGAGATATTGTCGTGGCGGTTGACAATGAAGAGATTGCGGCAAGAAGATATCGTTTGTTACAGACTTTTGCTTATTCGACTCCACAATCGGGTTGGTGGGATGTCCATTCTTATCTTTTGAGAGGCAAAGCAAATTCTGTAGCTAACCTGAAACTTAAATCGGCAAATGACTCCATCAAAGAAGCGCAAGTTGAGCGGACGACGACTTATTTTGCGCCGCAACGGAAAACGCCCGTTTTTGGCATTCTGCCGGAAGGCTTCGGGTACATCGATTTAGAAAGATTGACCGTAGATCAAATTGACACGGCAATGAATACCATTCGAAATACACCGGGAGTCATTTTGGATATGCGCGGGTATCCTCAGGGAACTGCCTGGTCGCTGGCACCGCGATTTGCAAAAAGACAAACCGCCGTTACCGCTGTTTTCAGACGTCCGGAGCCCCATTCGCCGGATACAACCGCGCAAACCACGTATCAATTTCATCAGTCCGTAAGTCCCGGAGGGCCTTGGCAATATACAGGAAAAGTCGTAATGTTGATTGATGAAAAAGCTATCAGTCAGGCTGAACATACTTGTTTGTACATGGAAGCCGCAACGGACGTTACTTTCATCGGTATGCCGACGATTGGCGCTAATGGCGATATCACGTCGACGGTATTGCCGGGTGGTATTACAATTAATTTTACCGGCCACGATGTCCGGCATGGCGATGGACGCCAATTACAACGTCTCGGTATTCAACCGGATATCAGGATTGAACCGACTATTGAAGGAGTACGTAAGGGAAAAGATGAAATTCTGGATAGAGCGATCGATTTTTTGAAAAAAATAAAAAGTAAAAAATAATGAAAAATAAAAATTCATCCATCGTTTACTCCACCGATCCGGATTTCAAGCCGGAAGAAGAACCGGTGCAACCTCACCCTTGTTCCCTCTCCTTTGAAAGGAGAGGGAAACCGCTGTACGGAAAAATTTACGTAAGACGGTGCCCTTCTCCTTTTTAAGGAGAAGGGAGAGGGATGAGGTTGGACAAACCCTATGAAAAAAATATTCAATCAAACCGAACAAAAAGAAAAACGCCGGCAATTGCGCCGCCGAAGCACGTTTGCAGAGAAATTGCTATGGCGGAATTTGCGCAATCGCAATCATGCAGGATTTAAATTTCGCAGGCAATACAGCGTCGGATATTTTGTGCTGGATTTTTATTGCCCGGAATTAAAATTGACGATAGAAGTAGATGGATACAGCCACGAACCTGAAGCCGCTAAGAAGTATGACGCCGAACGGCAGGAAATCATTGAAACATATGGAATCAGGTTTTTACGCATTACGGATGATGAGGTGCATGAAAACCTTGAAAAGGCTTTAGAAAAAATAACTGCAGAAATTAAAAAACATTGAATGATCGTGTTAACCTCACTCCTGGCCTCTTTCCTTTGCAAGGAGAGAGGAACCGTCTGATGATGAGGTTAGATTTTTTTTTGAGTCTTAAAACAGTAAAAAACTTTGAAACCATCAAAAAACAACAGCTCCATCGTTTACTCCACCGATCCGGATTTCAAGCCGGAAGAAGAACCGTCCGAGCAGCCGGTTTATACCAAGAGTCACGAACTTAGACTTTCCTTGGACCGTAAACAGCGCGCGGGAAAATCGGTCACGATCATCGAAGGATTTCGCGAGCCGATCGAAGACATCGAAGCGCTGGCGAAAAAACTCAAATCCAAATGCGCGACCGGCGGCACGATCAAAAACCGCGTGATTGAAATCCAGGGCGATCATCGCGCCAAAATCGAAGCCGAACTCACATCGCTCGGTTACAAAGTGAAACGCGTCGGTGGATGAGTGATTTACACTTTTTTTATGTAAAATGAACACATTCGTTTATGGTACATACTCTGAAACGAGTTCAGAGTAGACAGGAATATCTCTTACAAACGAGTTTAATTTAAATATTGACCCTGACCCGCGATTTGTTCAAATTATCGCCGCGATTACCTTATTTATAATTTCTCCATTCCAAAAAATTCATTGATCAAGATGGCCCCAATGAAATCCGAATCATCGCTTGTAAAGGCATTTCAAAACGGCCTTGCAAAAAACGCCTGATGGAACCGGCGTTCGCGCTAAAATGGTGCGAAAAACGTGGAGTAAATCAGATCAATTTTTGAATATTTAAGAATAAGGAACTGTTTTCCGCCGCCAAGTAAGCGAACGATGGTTCAGGTGTTTTTTGCATAGCCGCAGCGTTTTTCTTTGCAACTTTCTTTTGGCGCGCTGCCAAAAGAAAGTTGGTTAAGTTTTTATCCTTTAACTATGACATTTTTTACAAATTTCTGTTTTTGAGATATTTTCAATTTTCCAATTTTCAATTTTTTAAAGGAGGTTTCGTATGCAGCTCGGATTTGTCGGACTTGGCAAAATGGGCGGCTTCATGGTACAGCGCCTGCTCAACGATAAACACGACATCGTCGGATTCGATCTCAGCGCCGACGTCGTCAAACAACTCGCGGCTAAAGGCATGACGGCATCTTCATCCATCGAAGACATGGTCGGAAAACTCAAAGGCCGTAAAGCTGTGTGGATCATGGTTCCGGCCGGAAAGCCGACAGAAGACACGATTCAACATCTGGTTGGCTTGCTGAATAAAGGCGACATTATCATCGACGGCGGCAACAGTTATTACAAAGACGACGTTCGCCGCGCCAAAGAGCTGCAGGCTAAAGGCATTCATTATATCGACGTCGGAACCAGCGGCGGCGTGTGGGGATTGAAAAACGGCTACTGCATGATGATCGGCGGAGAAAAAGACGTGTTCACGTACCTCGATCCGATTTTCAAAACGTTGGGGCCGGTTGATGGTTATGCGTACATGGGCGCGAGCGGTTCGGGCCACCTCGTCAAAATGATTCACAACGGAATCGAATACGGTATGATGCAGGCGTACGCCGAAGGTTTTGAAATCATGAAAAAATCGGAATACGGTTTGGATCTCGCAAAAATCGCCGATCTGTGGATGCATGCATCCGTCGTGCGTTCGTGGCTGCTGGAATTGACCGCGGAAGGATTGAAGCAGGATCCGGAACTGAGCGGCCTCAAAGGCTGGGTAGCCGATTCCGGCGAAGGACGCTGGACGATTTTGGAGGCCATCGACAAAGACGTTCCCGCGCCGGTGATCACCGCGTCGTTATTCGAACGTTTTCACTCACGCCAGCCCGACAGTTTTGCGGCGAAAATGCTGGCGATGATGCGCAATCAGTTCGGCGGACATGCTGTTAAAAAATAAGGGAATTCATGGGAAACATTTTTCTGTACATAGCGCTTGGAGCGGTTGCCGGAGTTTTTAGCGGATTGATCGGGATCGGTGGCGGCGTAATTATTGTGCCGGCGCTGATTTTTCTTTGCGGAATGACGCAGCATCAGGCGCAAGGAACGACGCTGGCGCTGCTGGTGCCTCCGATCGGCTTGCTGGCCGCATGGACGTATTACAAACAAGGTTACGTTGATCTTAAAATAGCTGCGCTGGTGTGTCTGGGTTTTATTCTCGGCGGCTGGATTGGAGCTAAATTTGCGACCGGCATTTCCAATTCCGTTCTTGAAAAAATTTTCGGCACTGTGATTATTCTCATCGGCATAAAGATGTTGATAGGACGGTAGTTAAAAATTAAAGGTGATGTATGAGTTCCGTGCAAATGGATGCGGCTTTACGAAAAGTGCAGGCCGATGAAAAAAGCGGTACGTGTTCGATCATCATTTTCGGCGGATCGGGCGATCTGACGCGCCGCAAAATTCTCCCGGCGCTTTTTCAATCGGCGAAAGAAAATTTGCTTCCTGAAAATTATACCATCGTCGGCGTCGGATTGCCCGCGATGAGTACGGAAGAATACCGGAAAGTC
>JABWBZ010000136.1 GCA_013359335.1 bacterium | reverse complement strand
AGCAAAGCTCCGCAGCCAGAGCCGATCACGCCGATCAGCAGCCCTTCGAACATAAATATTCTGCGGATACCACGTTCCGGCACGCCCATTGATTTTAATATGCCGATGTCTTTCGTTTTTTCGATCACGATCATAAATAATGTGCCGATAATATTAAAAGCGGCCACCATGATTATCAAGCTAAATATAATCATCATAAGGAGATTGTTGGTTTCGAGCCAACTGAACAGGTTGCGGTGCAGATCAAACCACGTCCGTGCGTAATGCGGATATCCAAAAGCCGCCATCAGGGAGTCAGCCACGTCCGACGCTTCGTCCAAATTGTCCAGTTTGATTTCAAAGCCGTTAATCGCGTTATGATAGTCGAATAGTTTTTGCGCTTCGGCAATATCGACGTACACCATGACGTTGTCGTATTCCGCCAACCCGCTGCGGTAAACTCCCGTAACCGTAAATTGACGCACGCGCGGCTGTTCGACGAAAGCCAGCGTATTTTTCAAACTAAACAACGTCACTTTATCGCCAAGGGAAACTGTCAATTTATCTGCTAATTTTTTGCCTATCAGAATTCCCGGCAACGCCGAGGCGCTGTCGGTTGGTTTGACCAAATTGATGGGCGAAGGGCCGCACGAGGCGATCACATCCTTCCGGATATTCAAAACCTGATCGACGGTAGTTTGATCGATTCCCTTCACGATCACGCCATCCGTCGCGCGTTTGGAACGGATCATCGCTTCTTTCTCAATATACGGCGAAACGCCGCTGACATGATTCATCCGGCGAATGCGTGCGGTATACGCGTCGCGGTCGTGCATCAGTCCCATCCCTTCAAAGATCTTCAACCGAACGTGCGCGTCAAACGAAATGAATTTCAACCGCATCTCTCTCTCGAATCCGGAGACAATACACAGCGTGATGATCAAAGCCGCCGTCCCCAACGCCACGCCGGCTATGGAAATGTAGGCAATAACGGAAATAAATCCCGTCTTGCGCTTCGTCCATAAATATTTTTTTGCGATGAGGTACGTGTAGGCCATGCAGGTTGTCTTCGGTTATCCGCCGATCTCTTTTTCCATTAGAGTCAATTGATGAAAACGTTCGCGCATCGGGTCGAGAAATATCTTTTTTCCTTCAACGGCGGCGTGTTCGGCAATTTTAGAACGAAGAAGTTCGTGTTCGGTTTCATGATAGCCATTGTCATCTAATTTTTGTTTAAGGTCGCCGATCGCCTGCCATTCGCGCTTTGCAAACGATTGATTATTGAGTTTGGCGTACAATTTATCCAGCCGTTCGCGTAATTCCAAACTGTTCTTCTCCGCCGATCGTGATTCAGCCAGTAAAAAATCGATGGTGACCAATTGACGTTGAATATTCGGAAACAGTTTAAGCTCTTTGTCTAATTCGGAATATTTCGTGCGCAGTTCGGCCAGAGCTGTTTCTTTTTCAGCAATAAATTGAGCCGTTTCAGAATCCGATTGCCTCCTTAACATTTCCAATTCCGCTTTAGCCTGAACGCCTTCATCGCGGATTTGTAGAAATTGTTCCTGCAATTTTTTAAACCGGTTATATTCGCGCACGTAATTTTCGCGTTCTTTTTCATAATCCGGTTTTTCCGAAGCTTTTAATCTTTCTTCATTCATCTGCGCGGTCAAAACGTTTATCTCAACGCGCAAATCGGATTCGAGCCGGTAAATTACTTTTTCCAGTTCGGCAATTCCCTGGATCAATTCCGCATGTACTTTGCGGCGGGCCGTCATATCCTTTTCTTGTTCACGCCATTTCAAAAGTTCCTGGTACTGCTGTTCGATCTCGGCTTGTTCCGCAAGCCATTGCGCCAATAATTTTTTTTCTTCGGCAATCCATTGACGCAATTGATCATTTCGATCCATGACAACCCCTGAGATCGCTTACTGATTCAATTATGTTGCTGAAATGTTGGCTGAAAAATGTTGCTGAAAATATAATTGAATATTGAATAAGATGGAACTTTGCGTTAGATTCGGACGAGTCAATGATACTATCGCATTGAGTAAAAATCAAGCTAAACTATTCACGCATACTTTCTGAAAATCGAAAAAGGAATTCTTTCATTGTCAAAAACTTACCCTACTCAGGAAACGAAAGAACGGGCATTGCTCGTGGGCATTCAGTCGCCGGCGTCGTTATTTCCGGTCGACGATTGTTTGGAGGAATTGGCGCTGCTGGCGGACACGGCCGGCGTTGACGTCATCCTTACGGTTAAACAAACGCTCAAACACATCGACGCCGGAACGTATATCGGCAAAGGTAAGGTTCAGGAAATTGCCGATAAAGTCGTCGAAAATAAAATTCAGGTGGTCATCTTTGACGACGACTTATCGCCGGCGCAGACCAAGAACCTTGAAAAATCCATTCAGTGTAAGATCATCGACCGCAGTGCGCTGATCCTCGATATTTTTGCCAAACGCGCGCGCACGCGTGAAGCCAAAACGCAGGTCGAGCTCGCGCAGTTGCAATACCTGCTGCCCCGCCTGACCCGGATATGGACGCACCTTGAACGCCAGGCCGGGGGCGGCGTTTTCACCAAAGGCCCTGGCGAAACGCAGTTGGAAACAGACCGGCGGCTCGTCGGCCAGCGCATCGCCGTCCTCAAAGAAGAATTAAAAAAAATCGAATCACAACGAAAAACCCAGCGCGCCAGCCGTGACGGAATATTTAAAGTTGCGCTCGTCGGGTACACCAATGTCGGCAAATCCACGCTGCTCAATACATTGTCCGACGCCGGCGTATTTGTCGAAAACAGGCTGTTCGCCACGCTCGACGCAACGTCGCGTAAAGTATTTCTCAACAAAGATTATGAATGTATCATCACCGATACGGTCGGATTTATCCGCAAATTGCCGCACGATCTCGTTGCGTCGTTTCGTTCTACGCTCGAAGAAGTGCACGAATCGGACATCTTGCTTCATGTGGTCGATTTGAGCAATCATCTATTCGACGAACAAATGGAAACCGTCCAGACTGTTTTGGCCGAACTCAAAGCCAGCGAAAAACCCACGATCATTGTTTTTAACAAAGTTGACCGAATAACCGACGATACATTGCTAACGCAAATGAAAAAACGTTTCCCGGGAAGCATTTACATTTCTGCGGCACGTCGGATCGGAATTGACAAGCTTAAAAACGCTCTGATCGCGCAATTGCAAAATGATTACGTCGTCAGAACGATCAAAATGGATGCGTCGGACGGAAAATTATATTCGATGATAAGGCATTTGACTGAAATTCTCCACGAATCGCATAAAGAAACTCGTTTGACTATCAAATTCCGCGCACGAAAAGAAGACGCCGAAAAAATCGAACGCTACCAGCAGAAATATAAAGACCGCGACAAAATCAGTTCGACCGCGTAGGTCGTATTTAAGTTCAGCTTATAAAAATAGTTAACTTCAACGTCCGTCATTATTTTTTGTTGCTATTGCGAACGACTTGCGCTATTTTATTGTCTATAAGCAACCCTTTCTTGCAGACCCATATCCGAGTATCAGCAATTGCACTTCTCCATTAACAAAATAATCTATTGTTGCATCCTTTCTGTGTGGCTGATTGCCGCCGTACCGGGATTTTCCCAGCGTGGCGACGCGGGAACGACCAGCATCTTTATGGAAACGGGATTGGGTGCGCGTGCGCAAGGATTCGGCCAGGCCTTTACAGCTATCGCCAATGACGGTTCTGCCGTTTTCTGGAATCCCGCCGGACTCGATTATATCACGCAATCGAATGTCGTCGCTTATCATTCCACGTTAGTTGGCGCCTATTACAATTTTGCAAGTTTCACGTATCCGTTCGTAAATTTCGGATCCTTCGGAATGGGCATCTCACGCCTGGCAGTGACCGACATTCAGTTGTATAGTGAAAATTTTGATTTGATAGACGAAAACGCGTCGTACGATGAAGAGGAATTTTACCTGTCGTATGGAAAAAAATTACCGTGGTTCGGTTTAGCCGTCGGGGCCACGTTCAAAGCAACGCGTATTGCGTCACCGAGTAATGACAACACAGGTGGTTCCGTTAGTTCAATCGGTACTGGAATGGATTTCGGATTGCTTTACCGGCCTGAATCCGATAACGCTTTTTTGAAAAACTTATCCGTCGGTATGAATGTACAAAATCTAATCGCTCCGAGGATGAAACTGATCACGGATGAATACGTCGATCCGATGAATATTAAATTCGGCGTGGCCAAAGACTTGCTATTCGGAGGTGAACAATTACGCCGGCTCACGCTCACCTCGGATTTTAACCTAATCAAAATTCACAAAAGCAATCTGAATCATTCAGGGCTGACAAAGCCTAAAAGCACGAACTCCCGCATATTTTTCGGCGGTGAATTTTCATACAACCCTTTCCTGACGTTGCGCGGAGGGTTTGACAATGGCAAAATCGCACTCGGAATGGGCACGGAATTCAAACAATTTCAGCGATTCCAGGTCGACTATTCCGTCAATATCGGCAATGCCATCGGAACGACGCTTCATCGTGTATCCTTGACCGTTAATTTCGGTAAAACGATCGAAGAACAAATTCAGATCGCAAAAAACCGCCGTCTCGAAGAAGATCAACGGTTAATCACCCGCACGCAGGAAGTTGCCCGAACCAAAGCCATCAAAGAACATTCCTCCGTCGGCAAAGAGCTATTTAAAGACGGCAAACTCATTCAGGCTTTAGTTGAATTTGAGAATGTCGCCGCACTCGATCCGAATAATGAACAGGCTAAATTGTATCTCGACAGCATCAACTCGGCTATGGATAATCAACTCGCCGCTCAATTGGCCGACACAGCGGAATCGATGAAACAATTGACCGTCGCTTCTGAAAATGAAAAATTCGTTAAAGACCATTATCGCAAAGGCTATCAATTCATCCAAAAAGGCGACTTCCTCGCGGCGATCAATGAATTCCAAACAGCGCTCGAGCGCGATCCGAATAATAAAGACATCCAGGCCGCGTTGACGGAAACGCGATCGCTGCTGGATAAACGCATCGGATCGTTTATCGCCAAAGCGAGAGCCAGTGCGGCCGCCAATAACTTTGCCGAGGCGCTCAAACTGCTCAGCGAAGCGCGCGCGCTCGATCCGACTAATCAAAACGTACAAAAAGAAATCGATTCCGAACTGAAACGGATCAGCACGCGCCTGACGTTCCTCGAAACGACGCGCACAGGCCTCGACGCCTATCAGCGCGGCGAATACCAAGAAGCGATGGAATCGTTTGAAAAAGCGCTCTTGCTCGATCCGAGCAATGAAACCGTCAAAGAATACCACAAAAAATCCATCGTCCGCGCATTTGCCACCTTTAAAAATCTCGAAGGCAACACGGAAAAAATGTATCTGCAAGGCGTCGATCTTTACGTCGAAGGAAAATATCAGCAAGCGATTATTTTGTGGCAGCGAATTCTGGAAAACGATCCGTACAATAAACGCGTTCTCAACGCTATCGACAAAGCGGAAGAACAATTGCGCTCTCTCCAAAATCAGCAGAACCTTCAGAAGAAATAAATTAGCTTAAGTCCAAGCCATGCTTTTCAAAACTTCACAAAAAGAGGAAATCAAAGTTCCCGCCGATATGAAATACCTCGGCGAACTCAGGGATTTCGTTGTCAGGATCGGCCGCAAAAACGGTTTCGATGAAAAAGTCATCGGCGCACTTAAATTGGCAACCGACGAAGCCGTGACGAACATCATTCGCCACAGTTATCGTGATATGTCGGGACAAGGCTACGTCACGATGCGAGCCATCGTGAAATCAACCAGTCTCACGATTGTCGTCATAGACCAGGGCAAAACGTTCGATCCGCGCAACGCCAAAGCGCCGAACATGCAGGAATATATCAAGATCGGCAAAAAAGGCGGCCTTGGTATTTTCATGCTGCAAAAATTGATGGACGAGATCGATTATCACGTCACGACGGAAGGCAATGAGCTACGTCTTGTCAAATACCGCAAACCCCAAGGCGCGCGCGCCAAGTCGGCAATCAAACAGATAAATCTCAAAAACCGGTACGCGATCATTTCATCGGCGGCGCTCACCCTGTTCGTCATCGGCGGATATATTTTGTTCAACAAAGTTCAGACGAGTAATCTTGAAAATGAAATGTTGAAACGTATCCGCGCCATTTCGGCAACCATGTCATCCTCCAGCGCCGATTACATGACCAATTTCAACGACTTGGCTATTTTCCAGATTGCGGAACAACTCAAGCGGGATAACAATAAGTTTATCACCGATATTTTTATTGTCGATAATCAAAGCCGAATTTTTGCATCATCAAACCGATCGAGCCTTGGCATTTATAAAGTCCCCGACGACCACATGCTTTACATGTTGGAGGAACCTGAACAGCAGCCTGAATACGATTCATTATCCAATCGAATTGCTAATCCGGCATTATTGCAAGCGGTAAATATTTACCGATACGATTACAATGGAGTTGCGGTCTACGACGTTGTAACGCCGGTCTACCGCGGCAATACTATTTCAGAAGCCAATTTATTGGGTTACTCACACGTCATTGTTTCCGAACAAACATTGCAAGATGAAATGGCCGGATTGAAACTCCTCGGTTTGGTGCTGGCCATTCTCGTATTGTTGTTAGGTTACAGCGGCATTGCGATTCTGGTCGCTCGTATTATCAGTCCGTTCCAAAAACTTACCGACTGGATCCGCAGCGCCGGTCATGAAACTGTAACCGACGATATGGACATCGACACATCGAATGAAGTCGGCGAAATTGCCCAGGCTTTCAGCGACATGGCTCAAAAATTCCGCAAAGCGCAAATCGGACTCGTTCAGCAGAAACAATTGCAAAAGGAAATCCAGGTCGCACAGGAAATTCAGCACATGCTGTTGCCGCTGTCATTTCCTGAAGTAGAAGGCTACGACCTTGCGACACATTACGAATCGGCGAAAGAAGTCGGCGGCGATTTATTTGATTTTGTGTTAGTCGATGATCATACGATCGGAATCGTCGTAGCCGACGTATCGGGCAAGGGCGTACCGGGTTCGCTCGTGATGACGATGATCCGGACAGCGCTGCGTCTCGAAGCCCGCGGCAATAAAAATCCCGGCGAAGTTTTGGCCAAAGTCAATGACTTCGTCGTGGACGATATGAAAAAAGGCATGTTCGTCACCATGTTTTATATCATTCTCGACTCGCGCAACCGCGTTATCCACTACGCCAGCGCCGGACACAATCCGATGATCCTGCACCGGGCATCGAGCAAACAAACATACTATCTCAATCCGCGCGGATTCCCCGTCGGTATCTCGCTCCCCGACCGCAATTTGTTTGCACAATCGATCCAAACGGATACGATCAAACTTCGCGAAGACGATATTTTAGTTTGTTATACTGACGGCATCACGGAAGCGATGAATCCTCAGCGCGATTTGTTTGGCGATGAGCGCTTCTTAGAATCCATCCGCAAATTTGCCCCGCTCGATGCGAAGCAATTCGTCGAAAGCATGCGCCAGGAAATTCTTATGTTTACGCAAGGCGCGCCGCAAAATGATGACATCACATTTCTCGCCATTAAAGAAAATATGGCGGCGTCGGACGTCCTATTTAATATGCGCAAGAATCTTATGAAAATGGTCGATGAAGGCATGAGCGTGAAAGAAGCCTGCGCAAAGGCAAATATTTCGACGTCGACGTATTATAAATATCGGAAAAAATATAATGAATTGGGCGATGAAGGTTTGAAGGTTCAGGAAGATTCGTCCAATATCGAAGCGAAACATCTGAGCATCGAACAACGCGCGCGAATTTTCGACGTCATTCGAAAGAATCCGGATTTTGGTCCGAAGATGATCAGCAATACTTTAAACACCGAAGAATACGGATTTACCATTTTATCGGAAAAGCGTATCTACGAAGAATTGATTCGCATGCGGCTGAACACGGCTGAAAAACGGCAAGCGTTTGTCGCTCAACGTTCGAAATCGAAACGGCACTTCAAAATGCCCGGCACCCCGCTTGTTACCATGGATGGCGAAGTCATCAAAGCCGACAATCGCGATACCGGTTCAATTGTCGATCGTATTATGCAAAGCAGAACCGCGACTCAAACGGAAACGCAGGACGCTGATACCGCCAAAGAAAAATCAGAAGTCGAAGAATAACTACTCAATCGGATGATGCGGTTTTCACTAAAATTGTTTTTTGCTTTCATCGCCTTGCAGGCAGTTTTAGCAACGGTCTCGGGACAAAGCCAATCTCTATTCGAAGGCCGCCGTTCTCTGATCATTTTGAAATCAACCGATCACAACGAGCTTCTTAAGACCCGTGATATCGTCGAAAAATCCGGCGGCCACATCACGCACCTCTTCCCGCCCAATATCCTCCAGGGCTATCTCACGGAAAAAGCTGAAAAAGAATTACAAAAAACAGGATGGATTAAAACGATTACGGATAAATCTTTACCTGCCGGTGAAAAAGAGTTTTCCTCATCCGAAAGACTTGCACTTACGACATGGAATTCAACCTTCGTCAAAACACTCGTTACGCGTGACGGAGAACCCAAAGGTAAACAGGATCACAATACGGTAAAGGCTCCTGACCTTGAGAACACCAATAATAAATTCGTCCTCCGCGGGCAGAAAAATTTTTATTTGACCAGCGAATACATGATGGGGTCAATCGCCGTAGGCATTGTGTTTGTCGAATCCAACGGGCAACTCGATAAAAAAACCGAAACGTGGACGGACGAAGACAAAGAAGATGCGCTCAATCAGATTTACAAAGGATTGGATTGGTGGGCGGAAATCGGAGGATATAAAGCCGGTCTTTCATGGACGTACGAAATTCAGAGCCTTAAAACTCCTTACGAACCCATCCATCGCACCAAAGATGAAAGCATTCTCTGGATCAAAGATTGCATCGGCCAGCTTGGATACAAAAATGACGAAGACTATACACTGAACCGCGAATATGCGAATGACCTTCGCGACAAATATCAAACGGACTGGGCTTATGTCATTTATATAGTACCCGCGACCAACGATGATGACGGCTATTTTGCTGACAAATCCGGTATTGCGTGGGCTTATCTTGGCGGCCCG
>JABWBZ010000135.1 GCA_013359335.1 bacterium | reverse complement strand
ATGAAAAATAAATCCACAGAAGATTACTTAAAAAAAATCTTCGGACTAAGCCGAAAAATAGACAAAGTTACTACGTCGGCCATTGCTGACAGTATGAACATCTCATCGGCTTCCGTTACGGATATGATCAAAAAATTATCCGAACTTGATTTTTTATCCTACACGCCTTATCAGGGCGTTCGCTTAACCAAGAAGGGAGAAAAACTAGCTCTGAAAGTAATTCGCAGACACCGGCTTCTGGAATTATTTTTAGTCGAAGCGTTGCATTTCTCCTGGGACAAAGTGCACGAGGAGGCTGATCGTCTTGAGCATGTTATCTCGGATGATTTCGAACATGGGATCGATAAATATTTAGGTATGCCTAAATATGATCCTCATGGCGATCCGATTCCGACCTTAGACGGCGAAATCGAGGAAGTCGATTATCATAAACTGGCGGAAATGGAAGCCGGCGATACATGCCAGATCATCCGTGTGACCGATTCACAGCGATTACTTCAACTTATGCAAAAGATAGATGTTGGCCTCAATTCAACGCTTGTTGTGAAAGAAAAAGAAATTTTTGACGGATCGATCGTTGTTAAAATTAACGGCAAAAAAGAACACTTCCTGAGCCGGGAAGTTGCCTCGAATATTTTTGTTAAGAAAGCGGGAAAGACATGGCATTAATCAAACTATCCGAATTGTCTTATGGACAAACGGCAGCTTTGAAGGAGATTAAAATTAACGGAATTCAGCGGCGCCGACTGCTCGATTTCGGTTTTATCAAAGACAGCGAAATACGCGTCGCCCAACGCAGTCCCTTGGGCGATCCGACGGCGTATTGGATTAAAGGCGCGTTAATCGCACTACGCAAAGAAGAAACGGATCACATTTTTGTTGAAATCATCAAACACGATAAGGTTAATCTATGAGTACCACTTGTGCTATGCCGAATAATATCGTCCGTACTCGGGAACAGGTCTTTCAGATAAATTTATCCAAAACGCATCATGAAAGCGTGATCGCATTGGCCGGAAATCCCAATACCGGCAAAAGCACGATTTTTAATGCCTTGACGGGATTGAATCAACACACGGGCAATTGGCCCGGTAAAACCGTCAAACGCATGGAAGGCAAATTTCGTTTTCACGACCGGCATTATCGATTGATCGATTTGCCCGGTACGTATTCCCTGTTATCCACTTCAACCGACGAAGAAATTGCACGAAATTTTGTGTTATTCGGCAAACCCGATGTCACCGTCGTTGTAGTCGATTCCACGTGCTTGGAACGCAATCTGAATCTTGTCCTGCAAATCGCTCAAATAACGAATAACGTTATATTATGCTGCAATCTGATCGATGAAGCCAAACGTAAATCGATCTCGGTCGATCAAAAATCACTCGAACAAGATCTGGGCATTCCGGTCGTCCTGACGTCGGCCCGAAGCGGCGACGGCCTCGATGAATTGAAACAAAAAATTGAGGCGCTGGCTATGGGACAGATCAGGCCTCAACCGTTTGCGGTTTCTTATCCCCACGCTCTTAAGGAACCCGTTGAAACGATGACGTCGAGCCTGCGTGAGCTATTTCCTACGCTTCCCAATCCGGCATGGGTTGCCATGCGTTTACTCGACGGCGATGAAAAAATCAAAGAAGCCTTGGCCTCGCCGGAACTTTTGCCTTCATTGCTAAATAATGACAGCAACCTTACGTCTGAAAACCGCATTGTGCCGTCCAATCCGTCGGTCAACAAAATTTTCAATATGGCAGATCAGCTAAGCCAGTCCGTGCGGCCGGTTATGCACGATCTTTTTGTCGAATCACTCTTCGAGGATGCCCAGCGGATTACTCGGCGTGCCGTTGTCAAAAAAAACGGAGTCCGGATATGGGACAATAGTTTGGATCGTTTTTTGACATCGCGGGTTTTTGGCATTCCGGCTATGTTAATTTTGCTGTCTGTAGTTTTTTTTCTGACCATCGAAGGCGCCAATATTCCCTCGCAGATTCTCGCAGACTGGCTATTTCAAATTGAAGATTTATTAGATCAAGCATTCAATTATTTAAATGCCCCATGGTGGCTGACCGGATTCATCGTACACGGAGTTTATCGGGGCCTTGCCTGGGTCATCTCGGTCATGTTGCCGCCAATGGCTATTTTCTTTCCGATTTTCACATTCCTGGAAGATTTTGGTTATCTGCCGCGCGTGGCTTTCAATCTGGACCGGTTATTTAAATGGTCGGGCGCCCATGGTAAACAAGCTTTGGCGATGGGCATGGGTTTCGGTTGCAATGCCGCCGGAGTTATCGCAACGCGTATCATTGATTCCCCGCGCGAACGTCTGATTGCAATCATAACCAATAATTTTGTTCCGTGTAACGGGCGCTGGCCGACTTTGATCATGCTCGCATCGTTATTTGTGGCGGCAGCGTTCCCGTCGGCGTTGTCGTCGGTGGCGGCGGCGTCAACTATCGTATTTATAACTTTGTTCGGCGTTTTAATAACCTTGCTCGTTTCAAAATTTCTCAGCACGCGTACGAGTTTACGCGGCGAATCATCGTTCTTTCAAATTGAATTGCCTCCTTACCGCCGGCCTCAATTTTTTAGAATTTTTTATACATCTTTAATTGACCGGACCTTGCTGGTACTCTGGCGGGCCATCGTGATGGCTGCGCCTGCAGGCGGCTTGTGCTGGCTGTTGGCCAATATTTACATTGGCCAATATTCATTATTTGCTCATGCTGCCAATTTTCTTCAGCCGCTGGGTCAAGCGATCGGTTTGGACGGCGTCATTCTTTTAGCGTATATTATTGCCATTCCGGCCAATGAAATTATTGTTCCCACCATCATTATGGGCTACATGGCCGCAGGACAGATGACTGAATTAGACAGCGATTTTGAATTGAAACAACTCTTTGTTCAAAACGGATGGTCGGTCATGACGGCCGTTAGCCTGATGTTGTTTTCGCTGCTGCATTACCCCTGCAGTACTACGACGATGACGATCTGGAAGGAAACCCGAAGCGTGAAATGGACGGTGGTTTCCAACTTGCTCCCCTTGTCGATTGCCTTTGCTGTTTGTTTTATTGTTGCGCAAACATGGCCTTTACTTTTCTGAGTCATTTAAATCATAAGAATAAAAGCTGTCAATGCTTATGAAAATAGCGATGCTTCAGTTCATGTTTCAATCCCCACAATAAAAGGGGTAAAAAAATTATCAAGCTCGCGTATTTCAGCCAAATGGGAATGAGTTCTTCAGCTTTTCCCAGTTGCATTTGAATCGAAATATCAAAAAAATCATAAATCCGGTTTAGCGCAAATCCCATCAACAGCGCCACGACAGAGATGGTAACCACATAGGACCAAAACGAACGCCGGCCTAGAATTTTATGAACGACGCTCATCGTAGCCATATTCGTTGCCGGTCCGGCTAACAGAAATACCAGTGCGGCTCCCGGAGAAAGCCCTTTCATGATGAATGCCGCCGCAATGGGCGTCGATGAGCTTGCACACACATAGAGCGGAAGGCCGACAACCAGCATGATGGCCATGCTCATCCATTCATTGCCGACATAATATTCAAAAAAATTTTCAGGAATCAAGGCCGCAATAATTCCCGATAGGATCAGACCGATAAATAAGTAATACGCAATGTCGCCGAGCAGATCCGTAAACGCGTAATGGATGCCTTTTTTTAACCGGCTGAACAACCCAGCTTTTTCATGATTTTCATGAATGGTTGCCGATTCGCAATGACAATCGGTGCAATGCTCAGAAACAGGTTGTACTGAAATTGGATGCCGTTCAGGCGATTTATCAAAAAAATTTTCAACAATCCCCGCTGTGAAAGCCGAAAGAAAGGCGGCCACAGGCCTGAATACGGTCATCAATGGATCAAGCATGGCATAGGAAATAGCGATTGAATCGACGCCCGACTCAGGCGTCGAGATCAGGAAACTGACGGTCGCGCCTTTACTGGCGCCGTTCTTTCGTAAGGACGTTGCCATGGGAACAACGCTGCAGGAACAAAGAGGGAGCGGCGTACCGTACAGGGACGCTTTGATCACCGATCCTGCATTGGCTTTTCCGATCGCTTTGACAATTTTATTTTCACTGACCAATGCTTTTATGATTCCAGCCGCCAGAAAACCGATTAAAAGATAGAACGACGCATCCAGCAATGTATCGGCAATCGAATGGCCGATAACGGTCAAATATTGGACAGTCACAGACTCCACTATCGCCTCTCCTCAATATGTTCCGTAGCTTGCTTCAGTAAACTTGTAATGTGATGATCATCGAGAGAATAATAAGTCATTTTGCCGTCGCGGCGAAATTTGACAAGCCGCATGGTTCTCAGCAGGCGCAATTGATGCGACACGGCCGATTTCGTTACGTTTAAATAATTGGCCAGATCGCACACGCATAATTCATACTCAGTCAATGCTAAAACAATTTTAAGCCGCGTCGGATCACTCAGCACTTTAAAAACTTCCGACAATTCCTGCAACTCTTCGATCGATTTCATTCGTTTCTGCAAAGCCCGGATTTTTTTGGCATCAAAAAAATCTGCGTCACAGATGTCGCGCTCATCTTCCGCCGATTTATGAGCTCGCGAGGCGTACGCTAAATTAGTATTCATATTTTAACAGTTGAATAAATGCTCAACTGTTAGATACG
Source organism: bacterium (assembly GCA_013359335.1). Lineage (GTDB taxonomy): Bacteria > CLD3 > CLD3 > SB21 > SB21 > JABWBZ01. The sequence goes on along the minus strand of JABWBZ010000135.1, from coordinate 4,452 downwards.
AATAAAAGGGCTTGGTGTCAACAAAAAAATTATTGCATCAGCCGCTGTACCGCGCGCATTTATCATTTGCTTTTCGGGAACCCCTGTTGTAACTTTTCCATGGCATTCAAAAGTTCTCTGTCACTCTTTGAATGAATTCGTAGCTAAGACAACCAATCGTTCAAAGGGTTTCAAAAATCGTGGAGAAAATTTATGCGGTTATTAATTTCCGGCTTGCTCATTTTCCTGCCGCTGGCAGGCGTACACGCACAAGACCTTAAAGGTAAAAATGCCATCGGCGCAGCGCTGGGCGCTTCCTTTACCTCAGACGAAGGCGGCGATGAAAATTTCACTCTGGCGATCAATCCGGCATGGGTGCACTTTTATTCCGACCGAAGTGCGGTGGGGATTGGTCTTTGGTACAATTATTTCCAAACTACTTATATCATCAACGATGAATCGTCGAAACTAGGCAATCACCGGTTTATGCTTTATCCCTATTGGCGGCATCATTATCCTTTCAATGAACAAACGGGACTATTTCTTCGCGCGGAAGCCGGCGTAGGATACACACGAAGACATGAATACGTTGCCGATCTCGAAAAATACCGTGAATGGCGATTATTCGCCGGCGGGCGCGCCGGCTTTTATCATTTCCTCACCGACCGGCTCTCGCTGGAACTCAACTGGGGCTTTCTCCAATACTCACACACCATCGCGAAACATTCTTACGGAACCGGCCACAGTGACGCGATCAATCTCGATCTTTCGATGAGCCTCGGTGAGTGTGGGATTGCTGTGGTATTTGAAATCAAATTAAAAATGTATCTAAAACTTAGTACTTAAAGAAAGTATTGGACCGAATTATGAATGCACTGGAAGAGTTTATACTAAAAGTAGCTTATGAAGGGTGGCAAAATAACGTTGATACCAATCTTTGCTATTTCTGGACGACTATGAATTTTAAAGAAGAAGAAGTTATTAGTCAGTCAGAAATTATGCAACATAAAGGAGTGATCGATCTTTGTGCAGGACATTTTTATGAAATTTCTCCAAAAGGAATCCTTGAAGCCGAGAATCGTAACTATATTTCTGAACTAGAAATGAGAAAAATCTTAGGTGAACGAATTAGAATCTTAAAGATTCTCAATGATCGTCGCGAAAAACATGGTCCTATGGACGGATATGTCGATATTACAGACATGCTCACAAATCTAAATTCGGATAAAGAGCTTAACAATCTTGCTAGAACATTAACTTTTTTGCAAAGCCTTGGCTATATAAGACCTTTGTCAAATCAAGAATCAGTAATCACTGATGAAGGAGTTGTATATTACAGGAAGTTGTATGCTCGACAAAATATATCTTCAAGATTTGACAGTATTTCAAACTTACTGCCCAAAAGGCGAGGACAAGAATTTCAAAAATTGTTTGCAGATGTCATCGAACAATACGATTGGAGAAAGGAAAGTGAAGTTAGAACCCCTCATGAAGAGATCGATATTGTAATTAATAAGAACCGCGAATTCTATCTTTTGGAATGTAAATGGCAAAAGAAAAAAATTCAAAGTGGCGATATTGGGAAGCTATTTTCGCGAATTGCATCACGAAGCGGCACAAATGGAATCTTTGTTTCAATGTCAGACTATACTTCTGGTGCGATCAAAAATATTATTGAGCTGCTGCCCCTTAAAGTAATTATTCCATTCACTCGATCAGACGTATTAAAATTAATAAACTATGAAGCCAATTTTGATAATTTGATCAATTTGAAATACACTCTATTGATCACTAAAAAAGAAGTCGATTTATCATAAATGAATATTGTCCTATGAATCAAACAAATATCCTGCCTTTGATATCGGGACTTCTATGCTATTGAAAGCACACATCAAGAACCAGTTCTTGATCTTTTTTATGTGTTCAACTAGGCCTCAATAAAACCGCCAATCAAAGAATGCCCCATCGTTTTACACCTATCACCCTTTCAGGGTTTGAATATTTTATATATTCGATTATCTATAAAATTAACGCCCCTTCGGGGCTACTGTAAGCTCTGCCGGCGCAGGAAAAAGGCCGATGATGGATTAAACTTTACACTTGCATTTGTATCGAGCCTCTTATATATTCGCACGTTCAGGAAGAATAAAATGCACCCGTAGCTCAATTGGATAGAGCATCTGACTACGGATCAGAAGGTTTGGGGTTCGACTCCCTACGGGTGTACTAATCAGCAGCCCTTTAAAACCGTTTTTAAAGGGCTTTTTTATTGAGACTATGAAGTTACTTGTACTCATTCCGGCTTACAACGCAGAAAAGACTATCGTTCGCCTCGTAGAAAACATTCGCATTGCATTAGACAAGAACATCGATTATGCGATTCTCATTGTCGATGACGGTTCCGACGACGCAACATCAAACCTCGCAAAAGATTTGAAAGTTGAGTGGGTCCGGCATGAAAAAAATTTAGGAAAAGGCGCGGCATTGAAGACGGGATTTCAATACATGCTCGATCATGGATTTGATTTAGTGGCCACCATCGACGCCGATTTACAACATGATCCTGCCATTCTCCCCGGAATGATCGATTCCATGCTACAGGATTCTTTCGACTTTGTCATAGGGACGCGTGAGCGCAATTCAAAAATGTCCTGGCATCGCCGTTTGTCCAATTCAATCACTTCATGGCTGATTTCATTAAGAACTGCGATGGATATTCCCGACAGCCAGTCCGGCTATCGCGTCATACGGAATGAAATTATAAAAAAAATTTCGCTCCGGACTTCACGTTATGAAACGGAATCCGAACTCATTTTAAAAGCGGCGCGCCTTCGGTGCAGATTCGGTTTCTATCCTATTGCAACCATCTATGCCGGTGAAAAAAGCTATATCCGCCATTTGAGCGACACGTGGCGATTTATCAAAATGTTTATAGTAACATTCAATAAAAACTATTAACAAAGGAATTTATGCACGGGCCATCCGATCCTAAAAATAAAAAAAGTTTAACAAGAAAATTATACGACTGGGTTTTACATTGGGCGGATACAAAATATGGCGTTCCGGCATTAGGCCTATTAGCTTTTTTCGAATCGTCATTTTTTCCGATTCCCCCCGACCCTTTGTTGATGGCGCTTTCTTTATCCAAAGTAAAAAGAAGCCTGTGGTATGCAACGGTATGTTCGATCGCTTCGGTATTGGGCGGAGCGTTTGGCTACTGGATCGGTATTAATTTATGGCACTTGATGTCGGATTTCTTTTTTAATTACATCCCGGGTTTTACGCACGCGGTCTTTGAATTGGTACGTCAAAAATATTCCGAGCACGCTTTTTTTGCGGTTTTTACAGCGGGCCTTACGCCAATTCCCTACAAGGTTTTTACAATCAGTGCAGGCGTTTTTGAAATTAATTTTTTGACGTTTGTGATGGCATCGGTTTTAGGCCGTTCAATGAGATTTTTCCTGGTGGCGGGCCTTATTCGCATCTTTGGAGAACAGATCAAACAATTCATCGACAAATATTTCGATATGCTATCGATTGCTTTTATCATACTCCTCGTCGGCGGTTTTCTCATAATCAAATGGTTAACCTGAATTAAAAAATTGCAATCACCTTATATCAAAAAAAAAACCGGTGTTTTTAGCACCGGTTTTTTTATTCTGTCTTCCTGAAATCGTTATTTCACGATCATCATCTTCTTAGTCTGAGTAAAGCGCTGTTTACCCTCAAGCGAGGTTGCGAGAATACGGTATATATACACGCCGCTGGCCACCGCCGCATTGTGTTTATTAATACCGTTCCACTGCGCTTCATAGAAGCCGCCCCCCATGGTTTTGTCAACCAGAGTGTACACTTCCTGGCCAAGAATATTGTAGATCTTGATACTGACTTTGGCCGCAACCGGCAATTCAAACTTCACGGTTGTTGTCGGGTTAAACGGATTGGGATAATTCTGTCTCAGACCGAATTTTTTCGGTAACTCGGATGCGATCATGATATCGTCATGATATGTAATCACACCGTTATAAGAAACGTCTGCAAGGCGATACGCATAGGACTTGCCCGCTTTCACATCTGTGTCCATCTGAGAATATTCAGTAGCCGAAGTTTTCGATCCTTGACCGCGAATATTATTAACGGTGACATAAGCAGACTGAACATCGCTTAATTTCATGAGGCCTGAGTTGATCTTCTCTAACTCATCCGCCGTAATTTCTCTGCGCTGCAATAGCCAGTAGGCATTATTCGTCTCGCTCTCCGTACGCCATTCGAGCATGATCTTGCCTTCATTCGAACGGCCTCTGAAGAATGCCAATTCAACAGGCAAGCTGGCGTCATTCGTAGCGTCACTAATAACCAAAGTATCGCGAACGCCGGCCTGGAAGGCATAGTTGACAGCTTGTACGAAATTATTGTTAGCATCACGCGTGAACGTTACGCCGTTGATCGTATCGACGCGCACCCATGCGTTAT
>JABWBZ010000134.1 GCA_013359335.1 bacterium | reverse complement strand
TGGACAATAGACACGATATACAGTAATTAGGTCTACGATGGGTAAAACTTAGATATGAGGATAGTCCTGAGGAATTGAATGTAGAAAATGGGGCTTTCCAGAGCCTGATTTAATTATTCTTTCTCAAGCATAACTGCTACTTTTCCGATGTTTTTTAGAGTAATGGTTTCCATGTGTTTCTTAAAACCTTTATGTACAACTAGAACTCTATATAAGGGAGCTTTCTTAATTCTTAAAATATTAGTTCTTGGTTGTAGCATTGTTTCAAATGTCCAAATAACTTCCCATGAAGTTTGTGATTGATACAGACCTTCAATCCTAACAATGGATTCGATTAGTTCAAAATTTCTAACACCTTTGAGATAAACAGATATTTCGATATCGATAAGTTCTTCATTGTTCATAAAGGCCAATAGGTGTATTTCGGTTATACATATAAGCGATTTATTTTTAATTGGTGTAAATGATTTCTATTTTATCCGTTTAGATATTAAAGAAAAAATTGGATAAAATAATGAGCTATATCTGATTAATATTTTCATTCAACAAAATCCTTAAACTTGATCCCTTTTATAAAGTTTATGCCAGCTTTTTTTACCGCAATGGCTGCATACTCTGAACCAACGTGAGTTACCCACAGCTTTATAACGAATGCCCCCGATATCCCAAACTGATTTTTCGTGATTACAATTCGGACATTGTACCATCCAAAGCCTTGAGTCGCGTTCAAAATCCTTATAGAGTTTTTTTGAGACAATGGCTTTGAAGAATTTTTGAAAGAAACTCATATTGGTTATATTTATTTTTTAATTCTTCTTTTGCTATTCTAATTACAGCCGCCGCACATTAAATCAATGTCGCTTTCTGTGGTTCGCCATGACGATACGCTGATTCTCATTGCAGTTTGATTTTTCCAAACAGTGCTGCCACACCAGCACGTTCCATCTTCTTCCATGAGCGCATTAAGCTATTTGGCGCAAATGGTTTCAATGTATGCCCCAAGAGGAGACGATGTTTCAGAAAATGCATTTTGATCCCATACACCGGCAAGCAAATTTGCATCCAATGCAGCCGGAATGGAGCCTCCAATTACAAATCCGAAATACCTGTTGCCGATACTGGCCACAGTTGCTGGGGATCCGAACGCATCCAGTTCATTCAATACTGTTTCAGGTGAAATAGGCGTATCTTGTAAATCGATATCCAGATGACTCAAATTTTTTAAGGCTTCTTTAGTCGGAAAGACATTACGTTTTTCAATATCGGTCAAATAGATCTTTGCTTTTTCAGAAAAAGAATCAAGCATTTTCTGCATTTCATTTTCTCGCTAATAATTTTTCATAATTTCTAAAATTGTGATCAGGATATTGCGTTTATTATTAAATAGTTGTATCAGAGTTCTAATGCCATGCTGGATTCGTTAAAATATTTTCCTTTCCATTTGATCGCTTTCAACTCGAGTGAAAAAATTTTAAAACCATGTTTTTCATACAATGACTTTGCCGCACGATTATTGCTAACAACGGTCAGCCATACTATTTCGATATCTTTAATTTGTCGTATGCGTTTGACTAATTCTAGCAAGAGTAAATTTCCAATGCCTTTTCTTCGGCTCTGAGGTGCGACATACATTCTGATTATCAAACCTTTATGGCGTAATTTTTCTCTATTTTGGCCGTCTCGCTGAAAACTGGCAACACCGAGTAAAATCTTATTTTCATATGCGCCAAGTGTAAAGCTATCGGCTTTATCTGAAGTAGGGAAGGGGGCATTGATTTCATCGCCTGGAGAAATTCGAAATGCTTCTTCATCCTGAATGAGTCCGGCCATAAAAAATTGTTTATAACGGAGAGCTTCCCCTGAAGTTATTTCTCTAACCTCAATTGGCACGTTTCTCCTTTAATCAGATGAATATGATGGATCATCAATTCTTGACTGAATGATTAATAAGTTGACGCAATTGTATTTTCCTGTCGGCGGGGGATTTTGAAAAATTTAGTTTATGATTTGTTGCCGGTGCCGGCTTGAAGTCATAAAAGAAATAGGTTTCTTCCGCCGGTTCACCGGATTTCAGTGTACTGGCAATGATCATCATTGCGTCGATAAAGTTACTTTGTTGCTTTGCAGTTTCGCATTCTGCGATGGGTAGCAGAGTTGACGTGTATACGGAACCGTTGCCGCAATCAACACTGCTGTCACAAAAGACTTCATCATACGTATAGGTGATTACATCTCCATCGGCATTCCAGAAAATTCGGTCAAAATAATAGTAGTCAATGGTAGACACTTCATTGTTTGGATAAATGCTGAATGTAAGGTCACAAGGATCAATGCCAACAAGAGCCGTGAAGTGTTTAGAAGCGCTGACCCAACGCGGAATTTGATCTTTCAAATGGTCAAAAGTCAAAGTAGCGCTTCGTTCAATCCTAGGAATGATTTTTTTTACATAGGCAATGGCAAGATTCTTCTTTTGAGTCGGTGCCTCGACGAATATTTCAACTTCATAATCTCCGTTCGGCAAAATGATGCTTCCTTCCCATTGATTGGCGTTTTGTGATGATAGGTGTAAGTTTGTCCATTGATGTTCATGAGTTTCTTTATTTGAAGCCCAGACTCTGACGCGGTTGATGTTAGTAATGCCTTCGGTATTCGCTATGATTTTTACTAGCGACTTTGAAGCTTCCGTGAGTGTAAATGTGACGTAGCCCAATTCAATCGGCTGATGATCGGCAACATCAACTACTTCAATTTCGACCGATTCAGTTGAATTGGCATTGACCGTAAAATCGATTGGTAACGGATGTGAAACCAATGGCGCTAAATCTGAGCCAACAAGTGGAGTAGCATACAATATCTCGTTTTTCTCATTCGCAGCAAAAAATCCTGTAATACGATAATTAGCGGCAGGGAGGCTCAGCTCTTCACTTATAAAACTTTCTCCAAACTTCAATAAGGTGATTTCTTTTAGCTGGTACACTGTTTCACCAGAAGGAGTTTCAATATTCATGAAAATTTTCGTAATATTCTCTAATTTTGCGAGATACTTATTGGTTTGGCTTTGTTCTCTTATCGCAAAAGACATTCGTCCCATTTCGGAATTAACATCCGTGTCTTTGCAAGATTGAATCAGGAATAGCGTTAATAAAAAATAAAATGCTGGTCGTTTCATATTAGCATCCATGTAATTTAAATTATATCGGAGTTGGCTAAAGCTTATTTAATTTCAATTGTGATTTTATTTTTCATTTTGGTTGGTAAAGCGACGCCATTTTTATTCATTCCAACTATATCGAATTCTTGGTCCATAATTATTTCTTTGGGTAATCCTGTAGCCATATCGATTTTGGTTTTTCCGCTTTGCAACCCCGAAAGCTTCGTTCCCTCAGCAGCTTCCTTGATTTGATAGTTTCCATCAAAAGACAATTCGGCTACTCCATCTTTCAAAGAAACTAGTTTAAAATTTGTTTTGACGGTTGCAATCAGAATTCCGGTCATACTTTTGATATTAGCATCTCGGTCTGTGACCCAGGAATCTCCCACTTTTACTTTGTTACCGGAAAATACTGAGGCAACATCATCCATCGGATTACTCAAAGAAGGATCGCTTGAAATGCTGCTAATTATTTTTGAATTTTTATCTAATTCCGTTTCTATCCACTGCCCAATCGTTTTTTTTATGTAGTCCGTCATGTTTTGATTCATTCCAGAAGATTTTCCGGTTTCAGAATCATATTCAAAAGACACTCCGCCGAAAGATTGCGACATTTTTAAATTTTTTCTTGTTGTTCTGATAAGAAAGTTCCCATTTTGAAGGATGTCTTTAATTTCAAAATCATAACCCATAGTTCCGGTAGTATGTACCGTAGTTTTTTGTCCATTCATACTTTTCATTTCTGATTCAGTCACATCGGTCTTGTTGGTGACCATCTCAGCATCCGAAACTACGCTGATGGTCATTTGATACATTTTTCCTTTGGAAAGATTGAGAGTCAATGTAACGCCGTCGGATTTTCTTTCAGACGAGCCATTTCCATCGGATTTCTTGGTCATAAATGATATAATCAACATTGTGACAAAAAAGAAAAGGAATATGCTCTTTTTACGCATCTCGATTACTCCATGTGCAAATTTATAAACCGCATTATCTACTAATTGAATTCAACAAGAAATTGGTCATGATCGTTGCCATCTTTCCCTTTGAAGGCAATTTGCTTTGCTTGGGATTTGATTTTCATCATTTTGCCAAGCCCTTTTACCAAACCAATCACAAAGTGGCTGAGTCCATCGCGTTTGGACGAATAATGCAATATGACTGTGTTGGCTGTTTGCTCGGAGCACCAGAATGACGGTGGTTGAAGATTAACGAATGATTTACCTACGCGAACGTGTAAGCGATCTAAACTTTCCAATACCTGCGTAAAAGTTTTACCAGCAGCTACCGATTTTAGAATCACCGCGTATTCACTTCTAAGAGCATATTCAATCCAATATTCACCGACTTCCTCGAGTATCATCGTCAGATCTTTGTTTAAGATGGAGGAGGCAGAGAGCAATAATGCAACCGAATCGCCGTCGGGATATTGTGCCATGTTTTCGAATTTTCCAATTTCGATTTTTGAATGTTCTTTGATTAATTGCCATCTAACAGCACCATACTTTTCTGTTAGCCAAGTTTCAATTGCGTTGTTCACCATGCCGTACATTTGTACCTCAACTGAGTTTATGTTAGGGTTATAAGTAAATTTAGACCAGCCGTGATTATCTGAGTAAGACTATCTATAAATATTTAAGCCATTTTTTTTCCAGATGATTCGATTTATATCGTTCATACCATTGGCACGAAAAATAAAGGAAAATAATGTCGATTGCCCATACGGTATAGAGTATCGGCAATCCCCATCGCTGATCTTCAGCAATCCCTACAAAAGGCGCTGTGCGATACCATTCATGATGAATGTTTCCAAATAAAAGAATGTTGACTGCAAAGGCCAATAGGTGAAATAAGTAAAAAGTGCCATAAATAAAAAAACATGGATGGGTACTCGATCGATAATTTTGATTACTCAGGTTATTTCTCATCGTAAACTATGAGTGCGCCTGAATCGATAATTACCTTGGCGTCCGGATATTTCTGATTGATCGCCTGAACGACTTCGTCTTGATCTTATCTTTTCATCTTATTGTCGGCTTTATTAAGTGTAACTACGACAGGCGCTGCCAATTCGGTCATGGCATCCCAATAAACATCTGCAGTTTTGCAACTTAATTTTCCGGCAATTTCTTTGACGGAAATATTTTTCAATCCTGTTTCAGCAACTTAATTTTATAATACAAAGTAGAGGAAGTAGATTGTAGTGACAATAGCCGTAACATCCAGTAATTCGGAATTACTTGATTGAAATTAGCCGAAAAGACTGGTTTATCATGGAATGTGCAAGAGCGGTGAGTTATGAAGCTTTTTTAAGTACAGTAGAGACTGTACTTAAAAGTTCTTCTCGTTGGAAGGGCTTTAATAAAAAACCCTGAATATCGGCATCGATTTTACTTAATCGATTTTGATGATGTATCAGATCATTGGCGCTGGCAATAATGACTTTGCAATCAGGATCTATTTTCCTGACAGCTTCGATCAGATCTATGCCGTCTTTATTAGGCATACGGATATCCGTAATAATAAGTCTTATTTCTCGATAGCGGCTTTGAAAAATTTCTAATGCCTCATGTCCATTGTGCGCTATGATTACATCGTATGGCTCGACTTCCAACATAGTTTTAAATAGGTAGCATAATTCTATTTCGTCATCGACAATTAGTATGAATTGTCTGCGGGCATCCGGGTTTGTCTCTGCGGTATTATTTGTAATATGCATAGGAAGATAAACGTAAAAGGAAGATCCATAACCCACTGTACTTTTGACGTCAACAAATCCTGTATGTTGTTTGACGATAGCATTGACGGTTGCTAAACCGATGCCATTGCCATTTTCTTTTGTTGTGAAAAACGGCTCGAATATCTTATCCAACTTTTCTTCAGGGATCCCTATTCCGGTATCGGATACGGTAATACATATCCAAGGTTGTTCACCGATGGCCGTTGTAGAGATATCAATTTTCAAGATTCCGCCGTTGGGCATGGCATCGCGAGCATTCAACAGAAGATTCATGAAAACTTGGAAAAGTTGATTCGAATCTCCCCAGATATTTACGTCTTTATTCTCATTGTTAAAAACAAAAGCAATCGATTGCGGAAATGAATTTTCAATGAGGTTTCTCACTTCACGAATGATTTGATTTATTTTAACAACTTCGGGTTCAAATGTATTAATTTTGCCGTGAGAGAACGCAAGAACACGTTTGACAAGCTTTGTTCCTTTTCTTATATAGGAATCAATTTTATTCAGTATTTCTCTGATATTTGGGTCGTTAATGTCCGATTTAATCAAATTAAGATTGAGAAGAATGGGAGTGAAGATGTTATTCAAATCGTGTGAAATACTGCCGGCAAGCCGGCCAAGGCTTTCCATGCGCTGATGCTGAGATGTTTCTTCGATCTTTTTCAGGTCCTGAACAATTTTTTGGTAGATAACGCATGCAAGAATGACGGTTATCAGTAGCAAAACGCATGCTACGGCCAGGATGAGTTTTCTGTTTAATTCACATTGTGCAACGCCGCTTTCGTAGTTTCGCGTTGCTTTTAATTCCTCTAAAAAACGAAGTTCGGTAAAAAAGGGATTCATTTTTTGATGCAACGCAAACAATTCAACCAGATCACGGTAATTTTCTTTGATATCGAAGCCCGGTTTGTTAAGACTTATATTTATTTTTTCCAGTACACAAACGAATCTTTCGACGTTTTGAGTCAGTTCTTTATGCAATAAGTTTGCTCGATCAATCGAATTTTCCGGCAGCCCCTCGGTTCGATATGCTTGTGTATAGGAAGACCACAAATCCGATAAAGAGGCGTGCATGCTATCGCCGGACGCATATTGAGAAAAAACAGATTCGGCCTCTTTGAGATCAACATTACCGTCGATCAGTTTAGTCGATGTTTTAGCCAATCGTGATGAGCCGTATTGAATATCCTTGAGATAAGATAGAGAGATGAAACCATTGACATAAATGAATTCAATTTGTTCCCTTTGCTTCCCCAATAGATTATAGCAATAACCTATGATCGCAATGAGTGAAACTATGATGGTTACATTCAATGCCAGCAGTTTGATTTGTATGCTTGAATTTCGCATGCTGGTGTTTTTTTAACACAATAGCGGTACGGAATTTGGAAATTTATCAACCGGACGGGTAGCCACTAAAGAAGATAAGTAAATACAATTATATCTGGCAATAAGCGTTAAGGACAGTAAAATGGAAAATCAGTCGAAATTTTATAAAGAACGTCAATATAAATGAGACCAGTTTATAATCAAATAATTCCTTTACGCAATGCTTTGGCGACGGCTTCTGTTTGATTGACTACATGGAGTTTTTTGTAAATATTACCGATGTGATACCGCACTGTGCTAATACTAATAAATAAAGCTTCTGCAATTTCATCATAACTGCTACCATCCGCCAAAAGATTCAGGATGCGTCGTTCTCGAAGCGACAATTGAAATGATTCGGAAGGGTTTTCTTCATGAACCTCCTTTTTTTTGAATAAATTGACGACTTTACGGGCAATATGCGCATTCATGGGTGAGCCCCCTTCATTCGCTTCTTTGATTGCTTCAAGGATGCGGGCGGGCGGAGTTCGTTTGGTAAGGTAACCACAAGCGCCTGCGCACAGGGCGTCAAAGATCAAGTCGTCGTCTTCAAACACACTTAGCATAATGACATTGACTTCCGGCAAGATTTTTTTAACGGCTTTGACGCCATCGATGCCATTCATGCCCTTTAGCCCTATGTCCATCAAAATGATATTGGGTTTTAACGGCGGCAATTGACGAAGCATGGTTTCGCAATCCGAAAATGTTTCAATGCATTCGTATCCTTCCGTGCCGTCAATCAATAGTGACAATCCTTTGCGGATGTTCACATTGTCTTCTACGATACTTACTCTGATCATGGTGACCTCATTATTTATGGGTTAGGCAGAATCAGGATAATACGTGTACCCTTTTCCGCATGTGAATCAATTATTACATTTCCCCTCATTTGATTAACTCGTTCAATAATATTTGGCAACCCGTTGCCGTCCGATTTTTGATTAGGATCAAATCCCTTACCGTCATCTTCGTAACGAATTTTAAATTTTTGATGATGATTTTCAAACGAAAGACTAATGGATCGGCAATGGCTGTGCTTCAAGCTGTTATTGATGGCTTCTTTAAGAATCAGGTACAAATGCCTTCGTTGATCCAGGGACAGAAAAACATGACTCCATTCGTGCACAGACGAACATCGGAAAACAATATCTTTGTGGAAAAAAATTTCGTCGAATGATTTCCTTAATTGCAAAATTACGTCGCTGAGTGAATCGTAACCTGGGTTTACCAGCCAAACAATATCGCTGATATTTTGTCCGAGGAGGCGTGCGGTATCTCCGATTTTGTTAAACCATTCCTTCGCGGCATCGGGTTTGGCATAGTGTTGTAACGCACCTATTTCACTGAGGATAGAAAGCTCCGTAAGTCCGGTGCCGACATTGTCGTGAAGATCGGCGGCAATATTAATTCGCATATGTTCGACTTCAAGAAGTTTGTGAATTCGGTACGTAACGACGCCATAAATTCCACCACCGATTACAATCAATACCATTCCGATGAACCACCATGTTTTCCAAAAAGGCGGCGCAATTAAAATATGGATCGATCTACCCGTCTCATTCCAAACCCCGTCATTGTTTGAACCTTTTACTTTAAAAATATACTCGCCGGGATCCAGGTTCGTATAAGTCACATCATGTTTGCTTCCGATAAAATTCCAGTCCGAATCAAAACCTTCCATTTTATACGCATATTGGTTTTTGAAAGTATTATTATAGTTTAAGGCCGCGAATTCAAATGAGAAAACATAATCATCATAATTGAGATAAATCTTGTCGACCATCGAAACTGCAACCGGCAGTTTATATTCGCGGTTGAACTTTTTAAATGAAGTCAGGACAATGGGAGGAATATAATGATTGTCATTCAGACGCTC
>JABWBZ010000133.1 GCA_013359335.1 bacterium | reverse complement strand
AAAACCAAGGCTATGAAAACAACGCTGTTTCTTTTTCTGTTCTGGGCGGGAATGTTGTTTGCGCAAAATCCCGTGGTGGCGATACGTACGGAACTTGGCGACATTCGCGTGGAAATTTTTGCGAAACAAGCGCCGATTTCAGCCGAAAATTTTTTACTGTACGTTGATGAAGGCTTGTATGCCAATTCCGTTTTCTATCGCGTCGTCACGATGAACAATCAACCGAACAATTCCGTTAAAATCGAAGTCATTCAGGGCGGATTGTTTTCGGATGACAGGACTCGTTACTTTCCCATCGAACATGAAACGACGGAAAAAACAGGACTTCATCATCTTGACGGCGTTATTTCCTATGCTCGGGCGGAGCCTGGAACGGCCGGATCCGAATTTTTTATTTGCGTTGGCGATCAGCCCGAACTCGATTACGGAGGCAAACGCAACCCGGACGGACAAGGCTTTGCTGCCTTTGGGCGCGTCATTGAAGGAATGGACGTCGTGCGGAAAATTCACCAGCAGCCGGAAGAAGGCCAGTATTTAAAACCTCAGATTAAAATTCTTAATATTGCCAGAGAAAAATGATCATGCTGATTTTGATTAAACTTAATGAGACGTAAGGCGCGGTATAATCATCTACTGAAATTTTATATTTATACATAAAAGGGAATTACATTATGAGAGCATTTACAACTCTATGGATTGGGTTAGCCGCATTGTGCTCGCTTTACGCGCAGCAAACGGAATATCCGGCTGAAAAATTTTATACGGATCCCGACGTCAAAACGCGCGAGCATGTTCTGGATATTGAACGATTGAAACTCGACGTGTCGTTCGATCCGCCTAAAGGCCTCGTTAAAGGCAAGATCACGCATTACTTCAAACCGATTCGGAAACAAGTGGACAGCATTGTTTTCGACGGAACCAAACTCAGTATTATTCAGGCGAAGTTGAACGGCAAAGACGTTAAATTTAAAAACACCGGTTCGCAAATTATAATTTATCCGCAGCCTGCATTGGCATGGAACAGCAAGGACAGCATAAGTTTTGTGTATGAAGCGCATCCGCGCGCTGGAATTTATTTTGTTGGCTGGAAGGATCGGCGCAAGCTCAGCCAAAAACAAATCTGGACGCAAGGTGAGGATACCGATCATCGCCATTGGATGCCGCTCTACGATGATCCAAGCGATAAAATGATCACGGAAATGATCGTTACATTCGACAAAGATTATCAGGTTATTTCCAACGGCAAAAAAATTTCAGAAAAAATTAATAAAGACGGCACCAAGACGTGGCATTACGCCATGTCCAAGCCGCATGCAAGCTATCTCATCATGCTCAGCATTGGTCGGTACGACATAAAAACCGTTTATTCAAAGCGCGGCGTGCCCATTCATCTTTATTATTATCCAGGCGAAGTGGAAAAAATGGAATGGACGTACAGATATTCCGCCGCGACGATGGATTTTCTCGAGGAAGCGATCGGCATTCCGTATCCGTGGGAATCGATGGCCAATATTCCCGTTCAGGATTTTGTGACAGGCGCGATGGAAAACACGACGGCTGTTTTATACGGCGAATTCTGGTACGTCGATAAACGTGCGTACCTCGATGATTTCTACGTCGATACTGATGTACACGAACAGGCGCACCAGTGGTTTGGCGATCTGATCACCATGCGCAATTGGAAGCATCTCTGGCTGCAGGAAAGTTTTGCGACGTATTATGCCAAGCTCGGCACGCGTAAATTTTTCGGCGAAGATTATTATCAATGGGAAAGACGCAGCGAGCAAACGAAAGCTTTGAGCGCAGGAAAATCGGATCGCCTGCCAATCATGCATACGCAAGGCGGTGTTCCGCGCGTATACGACAAAGGTTCCGCCGTACTCGATATGATGGCGTACGCGTTCGGGAGCGAAGAATTGAGCCGTGTCGTATATCATTTTCTGAGTCATCATCGTTACGGCAGCGTCGACACGCATGATTTTTATGCATCGTTTCTTGATACGCTCGGCGTGACACCTGATTGGTTCTTCGATCAATGGATTTATCGCGGCGGCGAGCCGCATTACGAAGTGAGTTACCGCGACGTCACGTGGCAGGGAAATCGCCAGACTGAAATCACGGTCAATCAGATTCATCCCGTCGACGATATGGTCAAACTTTTTAAAATGCCGATAATATTCGAAGTCTACTATGAAGACGGTTCGTCGGATCGCGTCAAAGAATGGATTGAGAAAGCTTCACAGAAAGTGGTTATTCCGAATTCAAAAAGTAAAACAGTCAGTTTTGTTTTATTTGATCCGGGAAGTATTATTCTCAAGGATGTTACTTTTGATAAATCGCTGAATGAATTGAAAGCGCAGGTCCGGCGTGCTCCCAATATGATTGACCGCTACGATGCGTTGGTGGGGTTGCGCAGTTTCGATCCCGATGAAAAAAGAGATTTATTGGTCGAATTATTCGAAAAGGAAACATTTCAGGCAACGAAAGGGGAAATTGTTTTACAATTGGTGAATGATTCCGATCCGAAGAGCATGAAACTGATTCGCCGTGCGTTGGCCGATCCGGATGCAGAAGTTCGCCGTGCTGTGATTCAAAATGTCCAAACAATTCCGAACGAATTACTGGCGGATTACGAAGCGCTCCTCAACGATCCCTCGTACGATAACATTTGGTACAGCCTGATCAAACTCACGTCGCTTTATCCGGCCAACACTTCGCGTTATCTCGATCTGACCAAAGATGTGATCGGAATGGGGCGCGCCGTTCGTCTCAAATGGCTGGAAATCAGTCTAGCCGCCGGCAATGCCGATGCGATGAAAGAACTGATTGATTACACCTCCAATGCGTGTGATTTTCGTACGCGAATCGCCACGTTTTATATTATCAAAAAATTGAATTATCTTGATGATACGGTTATTGGTAATTTGTTGGATGCTGCCTTGAATGCCAATTCACAATTGAGCAATGCGGCAACCGGCACGATCGGATTTTTTACGCAGCAGGAAACCATGCGGTTAAAAATACGAAATTACTATTTTGCGCATGACTGGGAAGACTGGGAAAGAGAAGTTATCGAAACGGTGATTTTTTAAAGACAGGAGATGACATGGAAATCACGGACAGCGCGCGTTTTCTTGAATTTTATGAACGGGTGCACGAACGCACTTTACGGGTGATGCGCTGCATTCCCCCGGATGAATTAGATTGGACATACCGAGAAGGCAAGTTCACGCTCGGCGATCTTATCCGTCATCTCGGCGCGATCAACCGCTACATGTTCGCCGAAAACGCTCAATTGAAGCCGAGCCGTTATCCCGGCCACGGCAAAGACCTGGCCGACGGTTACGTCAACGTGCTCGCGTTCTACGAAAAAATGCACCAGGAATGCGTGGCGATCATCAAAGCGTTGACGCCGGAGGATTTGCAAAAAAAATGCGTCACGCCGGGCGGCGTGTCCATCACGGTGTGGAAATGGCTCCGGTCGATGGTCGAGCATGAAATTCATCACCGCGGACAAATTTTTATCTATCTTGGAATGCTTAACGTTCCGACGACGCCATTGTACGGCCACACTTCCGAAGAAGTTTACGAAAGAAGCCAGCATGGCTGATGTTTCCGACATCCCGCATCTCGTTCGTCTTCTGGACGACGAATCCGAATCCGTGAAAGAAACGGTCTGGAAGGAACTTTCTGTTTTCGGCCCGTTATTGATGGACGAAATCGTACGGCAGAAAATTCAACTCGATGAACATCAGGAAACTATGGTCAGAGCCATCATGGCTGGTGAAAACCGGCAATGGTTAAAGTTGCGTTGGCGATCATGGTTTGATCTGGACGACGATAAAACCAAATTGGAGCGCGGCCTGTTATTGATCGCCATGTTTCAATCGGGACGTTCCAATGAAAATAAATTAAAGATTTTGCTGGACGAATTGGCCGAGGAATATGCCTCGAATCATCTTGAATATGATGTATTAACGCTGACGCATTTTTTGTTTAAATTAAAAGAATTTCGTGGAGAGAAAGACGATTATTATAATCCCTTGAACAGCAATCTCATTCGTGTTATTGAAACGAGGCGTGGCATTCCGATCAGTTTGGCGTGTTTGTATATTCTGGTCGGACATCGATTACATCTGAAAGTCGAAGGATGTAATTTTCCGGGGCATTTTCTGGCGCGAATTCTGGTGGGAGATCAACGTGTCGTCGTTGACTGTTTTAACGGCGGGAAACTTTTTTATGAGAAGGATTTAATCAATCCGGACAACCCGATTTTTTTCACCGACAACGATTTCAAACGGTTTGAATGTACGGCGGAAATTATTCTGATCAGAGTTTTGCGTAATCTGATTTATGCCTATCAACAAACCGGCGACGACGATAATATGAAGCTGATGATTGAATTGGTCGATATGATGGATGTGAATTTGAAGGAATAAAAAAAGCCGGCGGTTCATGCGCCGGCTTATGTGAACGTTGCTGATCTATCCTCTTACTCTTCTTGCAATTTCTGTCCCCATTTCTTTCGTGCCAATTTTTGAAGCTTTATTAAGATCGGGCGTAACGAATTTATTTTCTTTGATGACGTCACGGACGGCGCGGTCGATTTTTTTAGCGGCGTCCAGTTCGCCGAGATGTTCCAGCATCATAGCGCCCGCCATGATGACGGCGACGGGGTTGGCGATATTTTTGCCGGCAATGTCCGGCGCGCTGCCATGAACGGCTTCGAACAACGCCGCGCCTTTGCCGATATTGGCTCCCGCGGTAAGTCCTAATCCACCGACCAAACCTGCCGCGAGATCGGATAAAATATCACCGAATAAGTTCATCGTCACGATGACGTCGTAGACTTCGGGATTCATGACCATTTCCATGGCACAGGCGTCGATAATCCGGTCTTTGAATTCAATGTCCGGATATTCTTTGGCCATTTCTTTTCCGATTTCAAGAAACAACCCTGTCGTACATTTCAAAATATTGGCCTTGTGAACCAGCGTGACGCGTTTGCGTTTGTTCTGGCGCGCGTAGTCGAATGCGTAGCGAATGACGCGTTCCGAACCCGCGCGGGTAATGATCGAAATACTTTCGGCGGCGATGACTTTTCCGTCGCCTTTGATAAAATGTTCGACGCCGGAATACAATCCTTCCGTATTTTCACGAACAGTGACAATGTTGACATTGTTATAACGATTATTCAATCCTTCATAAGAAATGGCCGGCCGGACGTTGGCAAAAAGTTCGAATTCCTGACGTAGAGCGACGTTGACGCTGCGGAAGCCGCCGCCAACCGGTGTCGTCAAAGGGCCTTTAAACGCCAGCTTGCGTTCACGGATCGATTCGATCGTTTCGAATGGAATCGGCGTGTCGAATTTTTCAACGGCCGCCATTCCGGCTAAACGCGTATCCCATTCAAATTTAACGCCGGTTGCTTCCACCACTTCAACCGCCGCCTCCATAATCGAAGGCCCGATCCCATCACCGGGAATTAACGTAACACGATACATGATTTCTCCTGATATTGTATGAATTTAATCTTTTTGACTTTTTAAAATGGTTTCAGCGGCCTGCAATTGTTCAATCGTATTGATTCCCGAAATTTCCGAAGCATCGGGCGTAACGTGCGCCATGACTTTTTTACCGCTATCAATAAAAATTTTTAAGACATCCGGTAAATAATATTCATTTTGCGCGTTGTTGGAATTTATTTTTTTTAACGCATGGAATAACTCCAGCGAGTTAAACATATAAATTCCGGAATTGATTTCGTTGATCTTCCGTTCGTCTTCAGTCGCGTCTTTGTGTTCGACGTTTTTTTTGACCGATCCGTCGGGATTGCGGATGACGCGGCCATATCCGGTCGGATCGGGCATTATCGCGGTGAGTACAGTCGCCGTGGCATTTTGTTCGAAATGTTTGGCGATCATCTGACGCATGGTTGATCGGGTCAAAACAGGCGCATCGCCGGACAATACCAGCACATGGCCGTCGTAGCCGTGTAAAAGCGGTTCCGCCTGCATTACAGCATGTCCGGTACCCAATTGCGGTTCCTGAATGGCAAATTCAATATGTTCGTTTTTCAGAGCTTCCTGAACGCGCTCTTTCTGATGTCCGATGATGGCGATCACGCGTTGACTGCCCAGATCACGGGCCAATGCGATGACGTAATGAATCATCGGTTGCCCCAGAATGGGATGCAAAACTTTGGCAAGATCTGATTTCATCCGCGTACCTTTTCCGGCCGCCATGATGATCGTAGCAAACTGGTTCGACATGATTAAATTCTGTTTTATGAAAATAAATTTTTATGAAATAATAATATTATCGATCAATCGCGTTTTACCGATATACACTGCGAGCGCAATTAAGGAGCTTTTTTGAATTTGTAAAATCGGCAAAAGATTTTCTGTGTCGACAATGGCAATATAATCGATTCTCGCACTCGCATGTTTTTCAATATGCATACGCATGGCATCCGTCAGGCGAGTCGAATGAGTTTCACCATGGGCTATCATTGCTTGAGCAATATTTAAAGCTTGTGATAAGCACACCGCGTCTTTGCGTTCGTTCGGATTGAGATAGACGTTGCGCGAACTCATGGCCAATCCGTCATTTTCACGGACGATCGGCGCCATCAGAACTTCGACCGGCATAAAGAGATCCTGTACCATACGTTTGATAATGAGAAATTGCTGGGCATCTTTTTGGCCGAATACGGCGACGTGAGGTTCGACGATATTCAATAATTTATTGACCACGGTTGTTACGCCGCGAAAATGCGTCGGACGCGTGACGCCACACATTACTTTGCCCATGCCTTCGACCTCGACAAACGTGCGGGCAAATTTTTCATACATGTCGTCTGCCGCCGGATAAAACAACGCATCGATGCCCGCTTGTTCCGCAAGCTTTCGGTCGCGTTCAAAATCGCGCGGATATTTTTCAAAATCTTCGTTGGGGCCGAATTGCGTGGGATTGACAAAAATACTCATGACGGTTTGTGAACAGCGGCCTTGTATTTTGGCAAATTCGACGAGGCTCAAGTGGCCGGGATGCAGAAATCCCATTGTCGGAACGAATCCGATTCGCTTGCCACGCGCGCGTTGTTCGCGTGACCATTGCGTCATGTCTTCCGTACGCTGGAGGATGATCATGGGTCGGATCTTTCGGTAATTTCCCCGGCGATGGAGATGTTAAAATTATTTTTGACTTTACCGGCGTTGCCGTCGAATTGCCCGAGCAAGTACATCGCTTTGATGATCGCGGCTTCGGTCGTCATGTCGCCGCATGTAATCGCGCCGGCTTCCAGCGCTTGCTGGCCGCAGTCGTATAAGGCCAGATCGACCGAACCGTTGACGCACTGGCTGGTAATCGCGGCCAGTTTGCCGGAACCGGAAATTTTTTGGATGATTGGAACTAATGAATTTTCTAAAATCGGTACATTGCCCGAACCGAAAGCTTCGAATATGAACACACGAATCGGTGAATCGATCAACGACAGGATGGTAACGGGATTGAATCCGGGAAATAAACGCGTGCAGAAAACATCGTTGCTGAAATTTTTATGCAATCTGAAAATTCCCGTTGGCGTGCGATGAAAATTCTTAATTTCAATATTGAGACCGACTTCTGCTAACAGCGGATAATTGGGTGAACTAAAAGCGTCGAAATCGTCAATGCTGATTTTAATCGTGCGGTTGCCGCGGAATAATTTGTAATCAAAAAAAATCCCGACTTCCGGAATGTCGTACGTGGCCAGTTCGATCGCATTGATCAGATTGTTTTTCGCATCCGTGCGTATGGCCGACAACGGACGCTGTGAACCGGTCAGAATTACAGGTTTGGGGAGATTGGTCAGCATAAACGACAAGGCACAAGCCGTATAACTCATCGTGTCGGTGCCGTGAATAATCACAAATCCGTCATACGTTTCCATATGTTCTTCGATTATGGAGCCGATTTCCACCCAATGACGGATGCCGATGTTGGAGCTATCGATGTTAAACGGATTTTTGAAATCGATATGGGCTATATTTTTTACACCGGGAACGTGCCGAAATACTTCGTCTTCAAATTGTTTGGTAGCTAGTGAAGGATGTTCCCCAGCCGTCATTCCCATCGTGCCGCCGGTGTGGATAAGCAGGATTTTTTTCATGGCGGGGAATCTACTGGAATTTTGCACGATAGGCAAGAAAAAATCCCCTCAAGCAGTTGAGGGGATTTTTGTAGCAACATGGAATTTAGTCATTTCCGTGATCGTCTTCGTGATCGTCGTCGTCGTCGTGTTCTTCGCCGTCGTGATCGTTATCTTTGAAAGCCTTCTTGAACGAATTCTTAATGTTCTCGTCGATGTCGTCCCAATTGGCTTCCACAGTCGGATCCAAATACACGCCATCTTTGATGAACCAAATGCCGGGATTGACCACCAGCGTGACATTGGTCGTGGTCAAAGTGTCCGAAACCACCAGAGGCGGATTGAGCGACATTTTTTGTTCAGCGTCTTTTTTCGATTTGTAGGTAAACGGCGTGCCGTTAAACGTGCCATTCACGACTACGGAAAAACGCTGATCGCCGCTCGGTCCTTCGTAGAAATCCGGATCGCCAGGATCTTCATTGCCTTCCGGTTTATGGACTTTAAATTTCACACGGTCGTACGTGCCGTCGGGAAGATCGCCGGTGGCAATTTCCGTCACACCGCCAGTGAGATTGAGTTCGACAATAAACGGACCGAGCTTCAGTTCCGAAGAATCGTCTTCGGCTTCGTTTTCGAATTTGATGTGTTTCAGCAGAATCTTGGCGGATGTAATTACGACGGTATCCGCAGCGGATTTGGCTAACGCCGTATAATCCACCTTCATACTGAGCGCAGCGGCGGGCGAACTTCCGTTATTATCGCTGCACGACATCCATGCGGCCGCCATCATAACCATAATAAGGCCGATGCCGGATCGAATGTTGAAAATCATATAACTCCTTTGCTTGATGAATTCCGTCGCGGACAAATCTAACGTCCGTAACGTGGGTCATTCATACTACGCAAAGGTATACAGAGTTGAGGGTGTTACAGTGTGACGATCATCACTGGATTCCTTTGCAAAAGATAAAAATTGTAGAGTAATTCTACATTATAATAATTTATTAAAATAATAAGATCATTTTAAATTTCTTCTTAATCTCCTCC
>JABWBZ010000408.1 GCA_013359335.1 bacterium | reverse complement strand
GCCGGTTACGGTATTGCCGCCGATTCGTTGAAATACAACGATCTTAAAGTGATGAGCGGGCAAAAAATTCCGATGGACGGCAAATGGGTTTTGATCTTGGCCGACGAACCGCTTTTAAATGACTCGACGAGTCTCCTGCCGACGGCCAATAAAAAAGTTTCCGTATGGTCGAGAAATTTCTTTGCCAAAATGACGGCAATGATTCAAGCCGGAAAGCCCGCGGGCGTGCTTGTTATCAGCGATCTCAGTCCCCGTCAAAAGTTGGGTATTCGTCAAATGGCGGCACAAACGCTAACGCAGTTTGACCGCATCGGCACGGTCGTCCTGAAGCCCGTCAATTCAAGTTCACTCCTGCCGCCGACGTATGTCGTTTCATCTCAATTCGCCGACGCCATTCTGAAAAATACAGGGTATACATCCGTTTCTCTTCAACAAGCTATCAACAAAAATTTAAAACCGATCGTAATGGACATCAAGGATGTTGAAGTAATAGCCAAAGGCGAGCGTTTTGATGAATTAAAAACTGAGAACGTTTTGGGATACATTGAAGGTTCCGATCCGGTTTTGAAGAACGAAGTGATCGTCGTTTCCGCTCACTACGATCATCTCGGGAAAAACACTTCTTTAAACGGCGACCAGATTTATAATGGCGCCGCCGATGACGGTTCCGGCACAGCCGCTGTGCTCGCAATGGCGCAAGCTTTTATGAATGCCAAAAATGCCGGGCAAGGGCCGAAACGATCCATTTTATTTTTCAATACATCCGGAGAAGAAAAAGGAATTCTGGGTTCGCGGTTTTACACGGTCGATCAACCGGTCATCCCGCTCGAACGTACGATCGTCAATATCAATATGGACGGCGTCGGAGGCTTCGATCTCAAACATCCGACCCAAAGTAAAAACTACACCTACCTCGTCAGTTCGCCGATCTTATCAACATCATTGGTCGAGATTAATTCGGCAATGAGCAAACTGATCAACGACGGCCTTGAAATCACGCCGAATGCATTTCCATCCGATCATATCAATTTCGCCAATCAATTAATCCCTTACCTGTATTATTCGTCCGGACTGACTGAACATTATCATAAAGTAAGCGACGAACCTCAGACCATTGATTATGAACATCTGGCGCGTGTGACGCGATTAGTATTTGCGACTACATGGACCATTGCGAATAAACCAAATTTGAATTTGCCTGACCGAACGAAATTCAAAATCAACGGGTATATTTGCCCGCCATGTAATCTACCCTGTGATAATATTCATTTTGATAAACCGGGTGTTTGTCCGGTTTGCCAGATGGCGCTGACACCGAACATCGTACCATAAAGTTTTAGATCAGAAAATTTACAGGATATTCAATATGATTCGTCCAATCAATTGGTTTTCATTTTTAGCCTGCATGCTGACGCTGAATCTGTACGCACAGTCGACATCAATTAAAATCGCCGACAATATTTACGTCATCCGGCATCAGCCCGCGCCCAATGGATTTCCGCAAGGCAATACGACCGT
>JABWBZ010000132.1 GCA_013359335.1 bacterium | reverse complement strand
ACGAAGTGCCGCACGATGGCCAGACGCTGGGTGCGATTGTCGTGCGCGGCAATGCGGTGATGAAAGGTTACTTCAACGACCCGGAAGCAACGGCCAAGGCGATTCGCGCCGGTTGGTTTCACACGGGCGATGCCGCCGTCGTGCACCCCGACGGCTATGCTGAAATTCGTGACCGCCTCAAGGATGTCATCATCAGTGGCGGCGAGAATATCTCTTCAGTGGAAGTTGAAGGTGTGCTGTTGCGCCACCCGGCTGTCCAAGAAGTGGCGATTGTGGGTATGTCCCATGAGAAGTGGGGCGAAGCGCCCCATGCTTTTGTGGTGCTGCGCGCCGGCACAATGGCCACCGAAGTTGAGATCAAACAGTTTGCGCGGGACCATTTGGCCCATTTCAAAGCGCCACAATGGGTAACGTTCATAGAGGAACTGCCCAAGACGGCGACAGGGAAAGTCCAAAAATATATTTTGCGGGGCGGACGCGCAGCGATTGCGCAGCAGTAAAAGATGCCAGGCCCACTCTCCTCGCTGAAGGTCCTTGATTTTTCGACGTTGATCCCAGGCCCATTCGCCTCGATGATGTTAGCTGACCTGGGAGCTGAGGTTTTGCGCATCGAGGCTCCTCACCGTCCTGATCTCATTCGGACGATGCCGCCCTTTGCGGGCGAGGTCTCGGCCTGGCAGGCTCTGCTCAATCGTTCCAAACGTTCTGTCGCGTTGGATCTCAAAAAGCCGGAAGCAGGGGAGATTATCAAACGGCTGGTACAAACCTATGACATTGTGTTGGAGCAGTTTCGTCCCGGCGTGATGGACCGGCTCGGCCTTGGCTATGACACTCTGAGCCAGATCAATCCTGGCCTGATTTACTGCGCCATCACCGGCTATGGCCAAACCGGCCCTTACAAAGACCGGGCCGGGCACGATCTCAATTTTTTGGCCTTAGCCGGGGTGATGAGCCACACCGGCCGTAAAACCGAGGGTCCCTTTCCCCTGGGAGTGCAGGTAGCCGATATCGGGGCTGGCGCTTTTGGAGCAGTGAGCGGGATTTTAGCCGCCGTGATTCATCGCCTCCAGACGGGCGAGGGACAATTTGTGGATATCAGCATGTTTGATGGCATGGTTGCCTGGAATAGCCTGGCGACCAGCCACTATTTAGTCGCCAGACAGAACCCCGAATGGGAAAATATGCTATTGAACGGCGGTAGTTTTTACGATTTTTACCGCTCTGAATTAAAATCGTAAGGACTATGAATCATGTTAGACATTAAAGTTCTGGGACCCGGTTGCGTTAATTGCGTCAAGCTTGAGAGCATGGTCAAAGAAGTTGTTGCACAACAAGGGTTGGAGGCTACCGTTGAGAAAATCACCGATTATACGCGATATGCCGATTTTGGCGTTTTATTGACGCCTGGTCTCGTGGTTAACGGGAAAGTACTGGCCAGTGGAAAAATACCAACGAAACAGACTTTGGAACATTGGTTATGCGATATGGCAAAGCAAAAAATTCAATAAGGAGTTCAAATGTTCTCTGTTTCCGGGCAATTATCATTTTTTGACCGCTATCTTACAGTCTGGATTTTTCTCATTATGTTTTTTGGCGTGGCGGCCGGTTACTTTTTTCCTGGCATGGCCGGCTTTTGGGATTCTCTGAGTACGGGCACGACCAATATTCCCATTGCCATCGGCCTTATTCTCATGATGTATCCGCCTTTGGCGAAAGTCAAGTATGAAGAACTGTCGATTGTTTTCCGCAACGGCAAATTACTTTTGCTGTCGCTTGTTCAGAACTGGATCGTCGGGCCTTTAGTCATGTTTCTTTTTGCCTTATTGCTTTTGCCTGACAAGCCTGATTTGATGATCGGCGTAATTTTGGTCGGGCTTGCCCGATGTATCGCCATGGTTTTGGTGTGGAATGATCTCGCTAAAGGTGATTCGGAGTTGGCGGCGGGTTTAGTCGCATTTAATGCATTGTTTCAGGTTTTTTTGTATTCGGTTTATGCTTACGTTTTTATTACGATCCTACCTCCAGTATTTGGCCTGCACGGAGCGTTAGTTGACGTTTCCATCTCTGAAATTGCCGTGACCGTTTTGATCTATCTTGGAATTCCATTTGCCGCGGGTCTGTTGACAAGAATTCTGTTGCTGCGAATTAAAGACAAAACGTGGTATCATGAAAAATTTGTTCCGAAAATTTCACCTCTGACGCCCGTCGCATTATTATTTACTATTTTTGTAATGTTTTCACTCAAAGGCGAGAAAATCGTAGAATTGCCCATGGAAGTTCTGCGTGTTGCGATTCCTTACACGTTGTATTTTGCCGTGATGTTTTTTGCGACTTTTTACACTGCAAAAAAAATGGGCAATTCTTATGAGAAATCGGCGACGGTGGCGTTTACGGCAGGAAGTAATGATTTTGAGTTAGCGATTGCTGTCGCTGTAGCGGTATTCGGAATCAATTCGCAGGCGGCGTTTGCGACGGTGATAGGACCTTTAGTCGAGGTTCCGGTGCTGATTTTATTAGTCGATGTGTCATTATGGCTCAAAAGAAAATTTTTTTAGCAACAATTTAGGCAAAACATCTGGTTGTTTTCACTCAGCAAAATTTATGGTTACAGCATAAATTAATTAATAAAATTATGAAATTATTCATCTTGTGGTGGACGATTTCACTCGACAAAATCTATCCATTTCCTTTAAAATTTTTTATCGATTTGTCAACTGTAATCTTGAGCTGGTTAGCCCAGAAAAGACTAACTAATTTCATTTCTTTAGATCGAGATTCGATTAACTTCCGCAACTCTTTCAAAAAATTCAATTCTTTTTCCAATTCCTTTGGTATTTCGGGTTGATATCTTTTTTCAAACGCCAATTCAATCCAATGCTTTTCTGCATTTTCTAACTCACAAAATGCACTAAAAAATTCCTCGGGATTGATAAAACTTAATACTGGTTTATTCCAATAAAAAAATTTTGTAGAATTACTGAAATGAGTCAACCAAAAAAAATCTTCTGGATTAGTTTTGATTGTTTCGATCAATTGTGAGGCCTCAACTTTCAAATTTTCTAATTTTCTTTCAGTCACTAATTCACTCAAATATGAATTTATTTCCCCGAACTCTGTAGTGTTGCCAGCGGTCCATCCCAAACCAAATGATCCGTCACGAGGTAAATGGTTCGAGCTCTTGTTATCAGTTAAGTAGCACCATTCGCTTGAAGCACTTATATCTCTTAAGTAAGATTTTAAATATTCAACTAAGTTGTCATTGGAATAAAAGCCTAACGACTGAAACTTAATTAATATTCCACATACATGTAGAGCTATATCAGGATCTTTATATTCACGCTTGTTTACCCTGTTCTCAAGTTCATTTATTAAAGGAATGATTTTATCGTCAGTTAGCCTACCAAACCACCACAACTTGACCCACACATCTCTGTTTTCAGGTTCATAATATGTAGTTGCGTCCAAACATTTACGAATTTCTTCAACTGAAATTATCCCGAATTGAAAATAATCAGCCCACAATTGCTCCGTTAATAGATTTTCATCATACGAAAGTTGATATTTTGAAACCAGTTCACTAGCTGGTGTACCTGTTTTTTCATGACCAGCCTTGTTTTTTATCATATATTCGATCGTGAGTTTTTCTTGAAGACTTTTAGTAAAGAACTCCAGATTAATATGACCCAGTTTCATTTCAATAGAATAAATAAAAAAACGCTTGAGTAATTCTTTAACAAAATCCTCTTTTTGTAAAAATTTTTTTTCAATAAAATTAATAAATCGATCAAAATCCCAAACGGTCTGCTGCAATACACGGAGATTTTCACTTTTAGAATTTTGAAAAACTTCTATAACGGCATTGCTGCTTTTCTGTAGTATTTCTTTATGATTTGTTTTTTCAATAAATGACTTAAACGCATCAGTAAATTCTGCTTTTACTGCGAAACTTCTTCCAATTACCTTCTCTTTCCATTGTTTAAAATTTTCATCCGAAATTTCTTCCTCATTACTAAGAATTATCACTTTTCGTTGAAGGGTTTCTACATAGTAATTTATAATTCCCAGCGTTTTTTCAAGTGGCATCATACATCTTTCCAAGTCATCAAAAATAAGAAAAACATCTTTGGAGGCTCTAGATAATTTTTCAAAGACAGATAGATCGATTTTCAATTTTTCTTTAGCCAAATTCTTCAAAATTGAACCGGCAACGCTTACACCTTTCTTGCTTAAAACTGGATGTAATTGTTGAAATATTTGATCTTCTATATCTGCTATGGAATCATTACCGTTCAATGTTACATACAAAAATTTTGACTTATTTGACTTCAAAATTTCTTTTTGATAATCATTTATAAACGACTTAATAAACCACGTTTTTCCACATCCCCATTTTCCAGTTAGAAGCACTGCGAAGTTGACATCTGAAGATAAATAGAATTTCAGATAATCAATTATGTGATCATTTTTTGACATTTGATTAAATCGGTTTAACCTTGGGGCTACTTAAACATTATTACCCCGCTGTAATAATATTTATTTAAAGAATAGAGATTTACAAGCAAAAAAATTTGAAAATTACTCCTCTCTATGACAATCGTAGCAATTCATTTCCATCCAGGCTTTGTCGACGTCGACCGGATGTCGGTAATTAACGCCTTGCATCGAAACTTCCTGTTGATCGCTTTCGAATTTTTGAGCCAATAACGTATGGCAAACATTGCAATCACGCGAAAGAACTTTTCCCGATTCATTCACATGTTTTCCGTCGTGGCAACGGAAACAGCCGGGCGAATACATGTGCCCGATATTGTCCGGAAATCCTTTCCAACTGACACGCATTTCGGGGAAAAAGTTTCGGTTATAAATTTTTTGAACCTGTGTTATAGCGCTGTCGATTTTGACTGCATGTGTAGCGACAAGTTGCGGATAATTGCCTTTGTAAAAGTCACGAATTTGATAGGCGATGCTGTCCATCGCGTTTTGATTCGTCAGATACGGCGTATTCAGAACCCTCACGGCCACGTTTTTGATGAACGGCAAATTCCGGTCGATCCAGCCGATCGACATCAGTTCATTCACTGAGCGTGACGGGTGATGATAGATATGCGTCGGCCGATTGTGGCAATCGATACAATCCATACGCCGCTTGTGCGATTGATCAATCTGTTCGTCGCTAAATTTCACTTCCGTACTGCGATAAATGCTTTCTTTCCCGTCAGGACCTTTGACTTTGACCCATGGAATAGTTTGTCTGGACGAATCAAGGGGAGCATACGTAATTTCATTTTTGATATTCATGTGCCAGTGAATTCCGGACGTCGGGCCTTGCTCGCTATTGCCGCCGCCGATTTTCATCAAGAGATTCAGCGACCATTTTGTATTTTTTTCATCGGAAATGAAATAGTCAAAGTGCCGTTGTTTTTCGCTGAAGAAATGTTTCGGCCAATGGCATTGCTCGCACGTTTCCTGCGCCGGACGAAGGTTTTCAATCGGCGTCGGAATGGGTTTCGAATATTTATTGAAAAGAACGGAATAAACCTGATACGCACCGGAAATTTTGGCTTTGACAAACCACTCGGCGCCAGAACCGATGTGGCATTGCGCGCAGCCGACGCGCGCGTGCGGCGAGAATTGATACGCCGTATACTCCGGATGCATCACATTGTGGCAAATCTCGCCGCAAAATTGATCCGAATCGGAATATTCATACGCTTTGAAACTCCCGAATGCGCTAAGCGCCAAAAACAAAATCGTACCAACCATAAAAAAACTGAACGCCGTACGATGTTTCGGATTGTTGAGATCGATCCGAGGCAAGTGGCCTTCCGAAGATCTACCTTGAGCGCGAAGCCGGTGCTCTCTCCAGATTCCCCATGCAATCAAAACTAATCCCATCACGAGAAATATCGGCAGAATGATAAACGTAATAATTCCCATGTACGGTTTCGAATGCTCGGCCATCGCTTCCAGAACGAGGAGAAACAAAATAAGGCCAAGACTCAAGCCGGCCAGACCAGCTCCAAGCAGCGACCAAATGTTATAAAATGAATTGGGAAATATTCGTTTCATAAAGCTCCAAGATATTGGATAATATAAAACTTAAACCTGAGCATTTCGCTTTGCTGAATTAAAATTATTTGTATGAGAACAGCATCGCGTAAATAATCCAAATCACAATGCTGAATCCAATGGTCAATGCTGTCCATCCGAAAACCCGGATTGCTTTGATGACGATAGGAGGATAGGGTTCAACTAAATATTTCTCCAGCTCACCTTTGGCAACCAATTCCTCATATTCTGCCGGTTTATCGCGTTTGAATTCTTCCAGCGGCATACGGCCGGTAAATACAACCAGATCCATTGGGAATTTTTCAGGACGAAGATGGGTATTGAAAAAGTGAACGGTAAAAATAAATCCAACCGCCAGTAACGCTTCGTCAGAATGGATAATGGTGGCGATATTGATAAACCAACCTGGAAACAAATTTGTAAAAAATTCAGGAAACCATAGCATCAGCCCCGTTGACCCGATAACAGCGATGCCCCAGAATACGGCAAAGTAATCGAATTTTTCCCAGTACGTCCAACGCCCGTATTGCGGCCGTTTGCCGATACCGAGAAACCATTTGATCGAGCCCCACAAATCGTTCAGGTCTTTTTTATTGAACATCAGCGAACCTGGGCTGAAAATCATGGCTTTCCAACTTTTGAATTCTTTTCGTTTTTTCTTTGTAAGGTCGGTAATATGCGTGACAAAAATTCCGAACATAATGACTGCTGCCACGCGGTGGATATATCCTGCCGATTCGAATCCTCCGAAAACCTGCGATAAAAATTTAGCCCAACCCGTGTTAGAAAATTTCAACGTAAGCCCGGTAAGCGCAAGGCTGATAAAACTGACAATCATGAAAATGTGCAGGATTCGATTTAATCGCGTGAACCTCTGAAACTGTTTTTCATTAGGATCGGTAACATACTCTTTATGCGCATGACGCATCTGCAACGCGCGCGGCAGCCATAGAAGCGTATGAAGGCCGCTGAAGAAAAATGTCGTAACCAACAATCCCGTCATTCCCCAAAACACCCAGAACAAATACGGATATTTGTGTGGATCGTGATGAGTTGCATGCGTGAGATAACCAGCAAACCTTCGGTTGGCTTCAGGGTGACATTTTTGACACGTTTCGACTACGTTTTCACGGCTAAGATGCGACTTGGGATTGGAAGTCGGCAAAATGTCATGAGCGCCGTGGCAGTCGTAACACTTTGCGGTTTTAGTATAACCTAATTGCGAAACTTTGCCGTGATAAGTATCAAAATAAGTTTCGGTAATATCCTCGTGACACTTGCCGCAAGTGTTCGTGATATTCAACATGAATCCCGTTTCATCCGTACGGCTAATCGTATGCGCTGTGTGACAATCATTGCATACCGGCAGTTTTTTATCGGAATTCGAAACGGATCCCGAATGGATGCTTTGATTGAATTTTTCCTCCACGCCGCTATGACATTTGCCGCAAGTTTGGGGAATATTGCTGAAATGAACAGTAGATAAGGGATCTGAACTTGGTAATTCACGATGCGCCGAATGGCAATCCGTACACTTGGCCGTCACCAAAAGCCCGCTTTTGATAAGGCCTTTGCCGTGAATGCTTTCTTCGTAATTTTCGATAATATCGTGCTGTTCGCCTTTATATCGAACGGCGGCTTTTTTGCCTTCACGATGACATTTTGCGCAGAGATTGGGCACATTGGGTGGAAAAATCGGAGATAACATATCTTTTTTGCCTTGAACGAAATGCGTTCCATGGCATTCAGAACACACCGGCGCATTCGGATCATTCTGAGCGTGCAATTTACCGTGAGTACTGTTTTTGTAATCGTCGCCAACCTGTGCATGGCACGAGGCGCAGTCAACTTTCTGCGTCAACGTTTCACAAGGCCGTTCTTTATTGATCGGCATTACTCCTACGTGACATTGACTGCAGGCGATTTTATTGTGGCGCGAGTCGAGCGTTTTGCGTTCGTCCACAAACATCGACCGTCCGTCTTTGGACTTCAGATCTTTTTTGTCGTGGCAGATCATGCAATCGCTGTTGGCCATGCCTTGATCGTAGAAAACTTTCCGGGCTTTATGAGGTTGATGACAATCGACGCACGCCGGCAGAACATTCGCTTCTTTTTCCCAAAGTTCGCCTTTAATGATTTTTTGATGTACCACTTCGATTGCTTGATGGCACTTCGTGCATGTTTTGGCAATGTTATTACGAGCGATCGACGATCGCGGGTCGGTGTGCGGTAAAATCCGGTGCGGCGTATGGCACGACGCGCAATTGGCGCTGACGGCAAGACCTTTGTGCAACAAACCTTCGCCGTGGATACTTTCGGAATAATTTTCAAGAATATTGGATTGTGGAATATCGTACTTGATTTGAACCGGCGATCCTTCATGATGGCAGCGGCCGCAAAGTTCTGGAATTTTGATAGCGGTTACCGGAGAAAGTGGATTGGTTTTAGACAATATTTCGTGTGGAGCTCCGTGACATGTGCCGCAGGTTGGCGCTAAAGGATCGCCTTGTTTAAATGCCGTGCCGTGCAATCCTTCATCATAAAATTTTTGCGCGCTGGCGTGGCAGGGAACACATTGAGCTTTGGAAACAAATTCATCGTGCGGCATTTCTTTTCCGGCTAATTCGGTATGACAGCCGACGCACTGCACGTCTTTATGCGATGAGAACGCGAATTTCTTTTTGTTAACGTAAAGCGAAACCTCTTTACCGGCCCGCGTAACCGTCAACGTCACATCATCGTGGCAGTCAAAGCAATCGTTATTGGTCTGTGCCAGAAGCGCCGACGTTCCGATCGCAAGAAGTATGGCAAATAATCTGAACATTTTAAAAACGATCTATTCTTCCGTTGCCGGCTTATTTTTTTTCTCCGCTTCGGCTTCGCGTTTTTTAATATCGTCGAGCTCAAGCGCATGTTCGTCCAGCATTTCTTTTTCAGATATTTTACCGGTCAACCACGCAAGATTCATAGGATACATGTCGGGATTAAAAATGACGAAATAAAAATGCCAGACGATAATGGCTAAAGTTGCCAGTATGGCTTCGTAAAAGTGAATCGTCCTGGAAATATCCCAGCCAAGTTTTGTAAATAATCCCATGGAAGTATTTTCAAACCACATGATAGCGCCGGTCAACGCCA
>JABWBZ010000131.1 GCA_013359335.1 bacterium | reverse complement strand
AAGCCGTCAATTTTGTCCTTGCATTTATGTTACGTTTTAGCTAAAATGCTCAAAATTCCTCTCAATATCTACTGAGTGACCCTATTTCGTCTGTATCATGATCAACGGCGCGTTGACAAATTTAGGAGGTCATAATTTCATGCACACTTCCATCCTTCGTATGTACCGGATTATATATGTTAGTTTATTGATGGTATCGGCGGGCGCTTATTCCGCGTACGGACAAGATACAACCGCAACGGATACAACGGCAACCGTGGTCGAGAAAAAAATTGAACTGGATTCTACGCAAACGCTCAGTGAAAAACTCACTCAGCTTTTTACGCAATTTTACAATGATAGCCTGAATGCTGGCCTGTGTTTTGAAATAGCCCAGGAATATATGATGCTGGGCCGCAACGCTTACGCATTACGCTACCTTGAAACATCGCTGCGCCACGATCCGACGAATATGGACGTCGTCTATGCCAAGGGCGACCTTTTGCTGGCAATGGGCAAACGCAAATCGGCGTATCAGGCATATTTGCAGATCATGCGCGATTTTAAAGGCGAAGCATACGTCGAAAAAATCGGTTCACGTTTTGCCAGTCCTTATAAAATCACGCAAGTGACCAATAATTCGTACAACGATATTCTGCCGTCGTTTTCGCCGGATGGTTCGAAAATTCTATTCCAATCCGACCGCAGCGGCAATTGGGACATCTATTCGATGACGTTGTCGCAAGGCGAAGGTTCGATCGTCAAGTTAACCAACGATCCGGAAGCGGATGAAAATGCTTCGTATTCGCCGGATGGGCGTTATATAGTTTTTACATCGACCCGCGAAGATAAGAGCGTCAAAAAATATAAGCCGCGTGAAATTTACTACATGGACAATCTTGGAAAAAGTGTTAAAAAAGTGACGACAAGCTATGGGGCGGACAACTGGAGCCCGAGTTTTGTCGATACGTCCACGATAGTATTTGCGAGCGATCGCGCTGATTTCTCACCGCATCCTTTCTGGGAAAAGTCATCATCCTTGTACACGATCGAAAAATCCGGAAGCTTTTTGTTTAAAATATTCCATCATGATTCTGCTACCAGCCGCACGGATCCGCGCATCGATCTGACCGGCCGGAAAATTCTGTATGCGAATAATAAAAACGGCCATTATGATCTTTATATGGGCGATATGGAAGGCGAGATCGACGGAACGAATTTAACCGATTCCAAAGGCAACGACATTCAGCCACATATGGCAAAAAATGGTTTATTCATTACATTTTCATCGAATCGCGACGGCAATTATGAAATTTATAAAATGCAAACCGACGGCAAAGACGTCACGCGTATTACGTACGATGACGGCGACGATTTATTTCCACAGTTTGCGCCGGACGGTAACCGAATTTTGTTTTGTTCAGGCCGATCAGGTAATTTTCAAATCTACCTGGCGTCGCTGGATGATACGGTCAAACCGTCCGTCAGCGACGTGATTGCCGCTTTGGAAAAGAAAATTTCATCGGCATCGGATAATTAATCCGTTACCATCGTATTAAAAAAATAAAAAAACCCGCGATGTCACCGACGCCGTGGGTTTTTTATTTATGGCATTAAACCAGGAAATTTTATTCCGCTGCAACGGTAACGTTTAATTCCACATCGCGGCCAATAGTTGCGCGCAGCCGATCACCTTTTTTGACGGGGCCGACTCCGTGTGGCGTGCCGGTATAAATAATATCGCCTCTTTTCAGAGTAAACACTTGCGACATATCGGCAATAATTTTTCCGATTTTGAATATCATGGTTTCGGTTTTCCCCGTTTGTTTTAACACATCATTGACAAACAGGCGCAGTTCTTTCGAATGCGGATCACCGAATTGATCGCGCGGAATAATCGCAGACACGGCGGCGGAAGTGTCGAAGCCTTTGGCTATCGTCCACGGGCGGCCCTTTTTCTTGGCTTCCGATTGAATATCACGGAGCGTCATATCGAGCCCGACGCCATAACCGAGAATATAATCGGCGGCCTCATTTTCAGGAATATGTTTTCCGTCGCGCCCGATGACGGCGATCAGTTCGACTTCATGATGCACGTCGTTGGAAATTTTTGGAATAATAATGGAATCGCCGTCATGAATGATGGCCGACGGCGGCTTCATAAAAATGACTGGCTCCGCCGGTAATTCCAATGGTTTACCGGGATTCATCTCGGCAATGTGATCGGGATAATTGGCGCCGACGCATAAAATTTTTGAAACGAAAATTTTCTCGGATGTATTTTTTACGATGGTGAACACGGCTACTCCTTACATTTTTCTTATACCTTCGATGATCTGTGTCGCGATGTCGATATTTTCCTGATTTTTATTTTCATCATGCCAGAAAAGAATGTACGCTGAAAAATTGGTTTCGCCGTCGGGATCGATAAATCCGAGCACAACAAACAGTAACGGCCGATCGTCCTGGTATCCGGTTCCGAGAATTTCATAACCTTCAAATCCATTGAGATCGATTTTTTCGTGCGAGGTGATCGTCACATCGTCGGCGCTGAGCGAGCCGAGCGCTTTATTGGCGACTTCTTCGACTGAAATCGACGCGTCTTTCCACGGGGAAATGGTTAAAGTAAAATCTTCGCCGGATGCGGTAAAAATATCGGCCGTGCTTTCGGTAATTTCAAACGATTCCGGTACTTTGAAGCTGATTGAATAAGTTTCCCATTCCATTTCTTTCCAACCGGATTGTGCTTGCGCCGAAAAGTTAAAAGCCAGAACGGCCCAAAACCAATTAAATTTATTCATGCCCTCTCCTCCTTTTGATGCGCGAAAGTTAAACAATTCCCTGTATAGGAAGCAAGTTCAATCATGGATCGCAAGAATCGGGTTGTAAAGTGCGAGCTTTCTTTTTAAAATGGAGCAACAAAAACAGGAGTCATGCCATGAATGAATCGTTGATCGATTACGAGCGTATTGAGCGTGCCATTATGTTCATCGAAAAAAATTATAAACATCAACCGAGTTTAAAAGCGATGGCGGATCATGTGTATTTGAGCGAATTTCATTTTCAGCGGTTATTCAAAAAATGGGTTGGCATTACACCGAAACAATTTTTGAAATTTATCACCAAAGAACATGCAAAAACGCTGTTGCATCAGTCGCGCAATATGCTGGATGTGACGTTTGAAACAGGGCTGTCCAGCCCGGGACGGCTGCACGATTTATTTCTGACGTGCGAAGCCGTGACGCCTGGGGAATTCAAACAAAAAGGCAAAGACATGACGATTTATTACGGCGAACATTCTTCGCCTTTCGGGCCGTGTCTGATTTTGGCTACGGATCGCGGAATCTGCGGTTTGTCGTTCGGCGACGGGAAGCGCAATTTGAAAGAATACCGCGAACATTGGGCTGGGGCTAATTTCCGAGAGAATTTGAAAATCACGGGCGATTACGCCAGGAAAATTTTCAAAAATAAAAAATCAGGAACTTTGAAAGTCCATTTGATAGGAACGAAGTTTCAGATCAAGGTTTGGGAAGCGCTTTTGCGCATTCCGGCCGGATCGGTCACTTCGTATGAGGACGTTGCCGCGATAGCATCGGGTGGGCAAGCCACGCGCGCCGTGGCTTCAGCCGTGGCCAAAAACCCGGTAGCGTATCTGATTCCATGCCATCGCGTCATTCGTAAAATGGGTTTTTTTGGAAATTATCATTGGGGATCGGCGCGTAAGAAAGTCATGCTGGCGTGGGAATACTCGCAATTCGGTGAACCCAAAGCGTTGGAAAATTCCGCAGAGATGAATTAAAAAAAACGAGTATTCAACAGTGTCTAGTCAAACTTGCCATTGTCGTTTGTTATTTTATAGGATATGATTTTGTGTAGGGTCGTCTAAAAAGTCCACCAATGGTCATTTCCCTCCCGACAGAGTCGGGATGTTGATAATTCATGCGCTTTGCCCGGCAACAAAACCGGAAGCCCATGCCCATTGAAAATTGAATCCGCCCAGATGGCCGGTGACGTCGACCACTTCGCCGATAAAATACAGTCCTGAAATTTTTTTGCACTCCATCGTTTTAGAAGAAAGTTCGCCGGTATCCACGCCGCCGGCCGTTACTTCAGCCTTTTCAAAACCTTCCGTTCCGGCGGGAATCCATTTCCATTCGTGGAAACTGTCGGCAATGTTCTGCAATTCAGCGTTTGATAACTGTGTCATTGGTTTCGGAGCCGGACAAAAAATGCCCCACGTTTGAACCAAACGTTTAGGCAAATACTGAGCGAGCAAGTTTGTCCAATCGGTTTTACTGCGGCGTTGCTCCTCAAATAACTTCGATACTTTCAGATCCGGTAAAAAATCTATCGTGATCGTATCGCCTTCTTTCCAGTAGGATGAAATCTGTAAAATGGCGGGCCCGCTGAGTCCGCGGTGTGTGAACAAAACATTTTCTCTGAACGATTGTACGCCGCACGACACGACGGCATCAGCCGATACGCCCGCCAATTCCGAAAACTGTACGCGGTCGTTTTCATTCCACGTCAGCGGAACCAGAGCGGGACGCGGCGGAATGACATGGACGCCAAATTGTCGGGCGATGCGGTGGCCGAAGTCCGTTGCACCGATTTTAGGAATAGACAAACCGCCGCACGCGACGATTAAACTCTCACACGCCCAGTTGCCGCGCGAGGTGTGCACGATCCACGATGAATTTTTTTCGACAGACAAAACTTCAGTCGATAACGCTATTTCCACGCCGGCTTTTTGGCATTCCGATTCCAACATCGCCGTGATCCGCCGCGATGAATCGGTACAAAAAAGCTGTCCTAGTTTTTTTTCATAATAAGGAATATTATGGTTTTCAACTAAGGCGATGAAGTCCGCAGGCGTGTATCGCGCCAGAGCCGATTTACAAAAATGAGGATTTTCAGAAATGAAATTTTCAGGAGTAGTATACATATTGGTAAAATTGCATCGTCCGCCACCGGAAATGAGAATTTTTTTACCGATAGCATCGGCGTGTTCGATCACCAGTACTGACCGGCCACGTTTACCCGCTTCAATGGCGCCCATAAGTCCTGCCGCTCCGGCGCCGATGATAATAACGTTCTTATGTTTGCTCAACAATGGGATTGTATCCTGAATCTTTTTTAACCGTTATTCGGAGGGAATATATCATCAAACGGCCTATGATTCACGCTATTTCAATCAAGCCGTAGACAATTAATACTTTTTCCGAATTCGCCGATGTGAATCTATACACGATAAGGTTCCCGCACGATTCTCAGAATTTCGTCGCACGAGACGGGTTTGGGGATAATTTTTTCGATGCCGCTTTCAATCGCACGCTGCTGATCGAGTTGTGTGCCCCAGCCGGTGATCATGATGACACGCGTATCCGGCGAGCGTTTTTTGATTTCCTGAGACAATTCCCACCCGGACATTTCCGGCATGCCGAGATCAGTGAACACGACCTCGTACGAATGCGTTTCGAATAATTTCAACGCCTCATGGCCCGAGGCCGCCGACATGACTTCATGATCGTCAATTTCCAATATTTCCTGCAACATCGCGCGGATGCCGTCGTCATCGTCGATGATCAGCACACGGCATTTTTTCTTTTCGAATTGGGCGTCCGGTTCCGGTGGTCTGAAATGATTAGTCGATTGCAGGAAAAGCGCCATCGGAAAACGAATCGTGAAAACGGTGCCTTTACTGACCGTGCTTGTAAAAGAAATGTGGCCTTTATGACGCTGGATAATGCCGTAGGCTACGCTCATGCCGAGGCCGGATCCCTGATCGTTTTTCGTCGTAAAAAAAGGTTCAAACACTTTATCTTGAATTTCAGGAGCAATACCGTGACCCGTGTCCGCTATGTCGATGGTAATCCAAGGATCCTTCTGAATGTTTTCGTGATAGGTGCGGATGGAAATCGTTCCGCCCTGCGGCATGGAATCGATCGCATTGAAAATAATATTGATCAATACGTCTTTCAATTCGGACGCGTTGCCGTTGATCAAAGGAATGTCGCCGAAATCCGTTGTCACTTTGATGGTAATGCCTTTGCCGTGCGATTCGTCCTTCCAACGCGTTTTTGTAATATCGATAACCTCGTCGATGATCTCGTTGATCTGAACCGGTTCGAATAATTCGTCTTTGCGGATACGCGTGTAGTCCTGCATGCGCCGGATCGTCGACGAACCTTTGAGCGCGGATTTTTCGATGATTTTTAACTCGGATACGATGTCGTTGTTTTGAATTTTCCGCATCAGCAATTGCGTGCGGCCGATGATCACACCGAGGATGTTGTTAAAATCGTGGGCGATACCGTTGGTCATGACGCCGAGCGAGCGCAGTTTTTCGGATTGGATCAGCTGTTCCTGCGCTTCAGTAAGCGCGCGCGTACGCTGATCGACCATGGTTTCGAGTTCCGTCTGATAATCGTAGATCCGGCGTTGGAGGCGGGCTTTTTCGATGGCGCGGCGGATACGAATGAGAAATTCTTCTTCTTCGCGTTTGCCCGTTGCTTTGAAAATATAATCATCGGCGCCGATGGACAACGCTTCAATCGCCGATTCACGGTCGCCGAACGCCGTCATAATCACCACCGGCATACGCGGATAAAGCGTTTTCGCGAGCCGAAGAAAGTCGATGCCGTTGATTTCCGGCATCTGGAGATCGCACAGCAAAAGATCGAACTCTTTTTCCTCGAGCGTCGTTCGCGCCAAAAGAGGGCGGTCGATCGCCGTGACGTCGTAACTTTCTTTTTTTAGAAGCAGACTGATCGTAAACAGCTGGGTCTTGCTGTCGTCAATGACCAGGATTTTTTCCATGTTTGAATCGTGTGTATCGCAAGGTAAGATTCAATTTGGGTCACCGTATAGTACGACAAAGAGGCCGACAAAAACAAGTGCTTTTATTTTTTATGGGCATGAACGGCACGTCAGAAATCGATGTTCTGGTACGAGCCGTTGACGCTGAATCTGTGAGAAGAGGAGTAAGAAAAGATTTTTAACAAATTTGTCTGGACAAATCGCTTTTCAAAACACCAGATAATTTCCAGAAAAATTTTGAAGTTAAATTTTTACAACGATATAAGTATAAAGAAAATCAAATACAGATAATTTTACAAAAAACAAGTCAATCATTCAATTGATTAATTTACTAATGGAGTATTAATTAAGCATACTCGTTAGTTTTCAATAAAATACGATTAGTGAAATTTGCTTGTTTAACTTTAATCAATTGAAACAATAAACTAAAACAAAAAAAACATGAAAAAAGTTATCTTTCTTACCTACGGCGTTATTGCTTACTTGATTTTCCTCGGAACGTTCTGTTATGCCGTCGGTTTCGTCAGCATGCTATTTGTTCCTAAACACCTTGACAGTGAACCTCAATCTTCGTTATTGACCGCACTTCTGGTTAATGGCGGGCTTCTTTCATTATTTGCACTTCAGCACAGCGTCATGGCACGCCCTGCCTTCAAAAAGTGGTGGACACAATTTATCCCGGAGCCTGTTGAACGCAGCACGTTTGTTTTATTGGCCAGTTTGTGCCTTTTATTGTTATTCTGGCAATGGCAACCTATCGGAGGAGTCGTCTGGCGGGTTGAATCCGAAACGAGCAAAATGTTTCTCCAATCTCTGTGTCTGCTTGGATTCGGGATCGTTCTGATCGCTACGTTTCTAATCAATCATTTTGATCTTTTCGGCTTGCGGCAGGTATGGCTGTATTTTAAGGGGATGTCGTATGTTCACATTCCTTTCAGAACGCCTTTATTTTATAAATACGTACGTCATCCTTTGTATTTAGGATTCATAATAGCGTTTTGGGCTACCCCGACCATGACGATCGCGCATTTATTTTTTGCCGTCATGACGACGGCTTATATGCTGACGGCTATCCAATTGGAAGAAAAAGATCTAATGAAACAATTTGGAAACGATTATCACAATTACAAGCTTTCATCGCCCATGCTGATACCGTTTACCAATTTTTTTAAGAATAAAAATTAGGAAAACATATTTATGAAATCGATGAACGAGCGTAATGCCCCTATTAACATTGGTTACGAAACTTTTCGGCAAAACGGCCATTATCTGATCGATCAGATTGCCGCATTCCTAGAATTACTTCCAAAAAAGTCAGTAACAAAAGGCGAACAGCCGCGAGAAATAAAATCATTTCTCGGCAATCATTCTTTGCCTGTCAATGGAGCGCCTCTCAACGTCATTCTGCAAGATGCGCTTGGCCTTTTGACCGAACATTCTCTTTTCAATGGCCACCCAAGGTTTTGGGGTTACATCACATCTTCTCCCGCACCAGCGGGTATATTGGCTGAACTATTGGCTGCCGCCATAAATCCCAATGTCGGCGCTTACATTCTTTCGCCCATGGCGACTGAAATTGAAAGGCAAACCATTCGCTGGATTGCAGAGTTTATTGGATATCCTAAAGACAGCGGAGGAATTTTTGTAAGCGGCGGCAATATGGCCAATATCACAGGACTGCTGGCCGCCCGGAAGGCCAAAGCAAATTGGGACATTCGTAAAACCGGCTTAGGTAGCAGGAAAATGTTGATTTATTGTGCAAACGGTACGCACACTTGGATTCAAAAAGGCGCCGATTTGTTGGGTTTTGGTACCGATAATATCCGATGGATAGAAAATCATGAAGATCAACGGATGAATGTAAGTGCACTGGAAGAACAGATTCTGAACGACCAAAAAGCAGGTCATTTGCCTTTTATTGTAGTCGGGACCGCGGGTTCCGTAAGCACAGGGGTTGTCGATCCACTTGAAGAGATTTCTGAGATATGCAAACGCTACGGTCTATGGTTTCACGTCGATGGTGCCTATGGTGTACCCGCAGCGGCTGTTCCCGAAGTCTCCCCGTTATTCGAAGGATTAGAGAAGGCCGATTCAGTAGCGCTCGATCCGCACAAGTGGTTCTATAGCCCTCTTGAAGCCGGTTGTATTCTTGTAAAGAATGAACAATCGCTCCAGGACGCATTCAGCTTCCACCCCGTATATTATAACTTCGACGGGAAAGAGGACGATCCTGTTGTTAATTTCCTTGAAGAAGGTTTTCAAAATTCACGCGGTTTTCGCGCACTGAAAGTCTGGGTTACTTTGAAGCAAGTCGGAAAAGAAGGTTACATCCGGATGATGCGCGACGACATTCAATTAGCCAAAGAGCTTTTCGAACGTGCACAAAGCCACAAAGAACTGGAGGCCGTTTCGCATCATCTCAGTATC
>JABWBZ010000407.1 GCA_013359335.1 bacterium | reverse complement strand
ATCATCATCGCCGGAAAAATTAACTTAGCGGGAAAAAGAATCAAAAACGGCGTCGTGATAATCATAATCAGAAGCTTAATCGCGTCTTGTTGTTTTTTGAATGAAAAATTCGGCATCGCATCGTAGCGAATTTTACTTACCATAAGAGCGGAAACCAACACGGTGATACCCACTAAAATTTCTTTGTGAGTGATTCCGCCAAACAGCGAAAATTCAAACATGACAAATGCTGCCAAAGAAATGGCCGAAGAGGGTATAGGCAGGCCTTTAAAAAAGTTGTCTTTTTCGTGAATATCGGCTAATTGTGAATTGAAGCGGGCTAAACGAATTCCTCCGAACACCAGTGGCAAAAAACTGATTAACACTCCGGCAGCGCCCCACGGTTCGAAATAAGCTTTGTAGATCAAAATTGCCGGCGCAAATCCGAATGACGACACATCAGCGAGTGAATCCAATTCGACGCCGAATTCCGAACTTGATTTCACTAATCGCGCAACTTTGCCATCCAAAACATCCATCACTGAAGCGATGACGATCAGCCAGGCTGCCATCACGTAGTCTTCATGAATCGAATGAATAACCGATAGAAATCCTGCCAATAAATTGAGCGAAGTAACCAGAGATGGCAAATGCCGTTTGGGAGATCGTTTCAAGCGTCAGACCTCGGCTTTTTCTTTGACTGATTTTGAAATAGAGCTTGCGTTAAAACCGTTATCACCGCCGGCCGTATTGGTGTGAATAATTCCGATGATCGATTCTCCGCCAATCACACGATCACCAACTTTTAATTTTATTTCGACATTTTTTGGAACAATCACGTCTACTCTGGAGCCGAATTTAATAATACCAAACCGTTCGCCTTTTACAACACGATCATTTTCGCGGGCATTGCAAACAATACGACGTGCCAACAAACCGGCAATCTGTTTGAACAGAATTTTGCAATGGGGCGATTGAATACCTATGATCGTTTGCTCGTTCTGACTGGATGCGGTATCCCTAAATGCCGCGAGAAATTTGCCATTCATGTATTCAAAATATTTAACGACGCCTGAAACCGGAATCCGATTCACATGAACGTTAAAAACCGACAAAAAAATACTGATTTGAACCGATTCTTCTTTTAGAAATTTATTTTCATGTACCGGTTGAATCAATACTACACGTCCGTCGGCTGGCGAAATAATCACGTTGTCATCTTGCGGAATTTTACGCTCCGGATCCCTGAAAAAATACAATATCAGGGCTTCTACAGCCAAAAGGGGAATCATCGAACTATAAAGCACGATCCCATTTTGAAAAAGGAGCAAAAGCACAAAAGCTGATAGGATCAACGCACTCACGATCGCAATTGTAACGTAGCCTTCTTTCGAAATTCTCAAAATATTCTCCTCGTAAATAAAACTTTCAGGCGCGAATTTTTTCGTCTTTTGTTTTGGGATGAATCAATTTTTGTCTGATTTCGGTATAAAGTTTACCGATTTCAGTTTCACTCCCATGGGCAATTTCTTTTTCGATTTTGCGGTCGG
>JABWBZ010000130.1 GCA_013359335.1 bacterium | reverse complement strand
CTATGATCAACGGATGATGATTGATAATTTGCAGTCGA
Organism: bacterium; assembly: GCA_013359335.1. Classification (GTDB taxonomy): domain Bacteria; phylum CLD3; class CLD3; order SB21; family SB21; genus JABWBZ01. Next base: position 9,189 of record JABWBZ010000130.1, on the reverse strand, counting down.
CCCTTCCATTCAGGATGACGCACACCTTCACGAATAGCGGCTTCCGGTATGTTGAATTTTTTCTGCAAACGAGTTGCCGCTACCGCCATCACGGCGTTTTGAATTTGGTGGCGGCCCGCCAGCCCGATTTCCAATTCTTTTAACTCGAATTCCCCGTCAACAAATTTTAAAAATAGATCAACCTTGCTTCCGCTGTTCGTTAGTTTTTTTTCTTCGACACGAACAATATCATCATAAAAAAATAACGGCGCTTGTTGCCTTTTGGCCGCTTGACTGAAAACAGGTTTTAACTCTTCTCCAACAGATCCAATCATACACGGAATATGATTCTTAATAATTCCGGCTTTTTCTCCTGCAATGGCTTTTAAAGTTGTACCTAAATGTTCCATGTGATCCATGCCAATATTGGTAATAACCGACTCTTCCGGCACGACAACATTCGTGGCATCTAAACGGCCGCCTAAACCGGTCTCGATAATTCCGATATCGATTTGCCGGTCCGCAAAGTAATCGAACGCCATCGCGGTCGTTGCCTCAAAAAACGTACATTTTAATGTATCGATTTCATTTCTCATTTTTTCAGCAATGTTGATGATATCATAATCGGAAATTTCTTCGCCATTGATCCGAATTCGTTCCGAAAACCGTTTGATATGCGGTGATGTATACAATCCGGTTTTTAATCCCGCAGCCTGAAAAATCGATGCCAGCATCGCACACGTCGAGCCTTTACCATTGGTTCCGGCGACATGAATGGAAGGAAAAGTACGATGAGGATCGTCTAAAGATTTAAGCAGTTTGATGGTATTCTCCAGACCGAGCTTCATTCCGAAAAACTGCAGATCGTAGAGATATTTTAGCGTTTCATTGAGTGACAAACGTTCTACGCTTCCTATTTTGTCACTCCGAGCTTGGCTCGGAGTTTGTTTAAACATCTGAATTAAAATTCAGATAATATACCTGTTGAAACAAAAAAAGCTGTATGAATTTCATACAGCTTTTCACGATTCATATCTTTTATGATTTATTCATAATGGCCTGTCACAACTTCCGGAACAAGATCGCCCTTGCGATTTTGCACGCCAACGTGTTCATCGCCGTACATACCTTCGTCTTTGGTTTCGCGTTTATACACGGCTTCTTTTTTCTCGATCAGGCGTTGAATTTTCATCAATGCTTCGATCAATCCTTCCGGTCGCGGCGGACAACCGGGAATATACACATCCACGGGGATAAATTGATCGACACCTTGGATGAGCGTATACGTATTGAAAAAGCCACCGGAGGAAGCGCAGGCGCCCATCGAAATGCACCATTTCGGATCCGGCATTTGATCCCAGATACGTTTTAATACCGGCATCATTTTGATGGAAACACGTCCGGACACGATCATGAGATCGGCTTGTCGCGGTGAAAAGCGAATCGCTTCGGCGCCGAAACGCGACATATCGTACCGCGGTCCGAGCGTGGCCATCATTTCGATGGCACAACAAGCGGTACCAAACGGCATCGGCCAGAGTGAATTTTTCCGGCCCCAATTCCATAACGCATCCAGCGTCGTCGTCAAAACATTATCTTTAAGTTCTTTGGTCAGGTCCATAACTTAACCCTTTCAGGGAAATAAAAATTATTTCGCAGCTTTGTAATATTCTGCCGCTTTATCCCAGTTAACCACATTCCAGAAAGCGCCAATATAATCCGGACGGCGATTCTGGTATTTCAGATAATAAGCATGTTCCCAAACGTCCAAACCAAGAACGGGTTTCATACCTTCAGAAATCGGGCTGTCCTGATTGGCCGTGCTCGTAATAACAAGATTGCCGTTTTTATCGACGGCTAGCCAGGCCCATCCGCTGCCAAAACGCGTCGTCGCGGCTTTGGTGAATTCCGCTTTGAAATTATCGAAACTTCCGAATTTTTTATTGATCGCATCGGCCAAATCGCCTTTAGGCGCGCCACCGGCTTTCGGACCGAGAATTGTCCAGAAAAAGCTATGGTTCGCATGGCCACCCGCATTGTTGCGAATAGCCGTTCGAATATCTTCCGGTACGGCATTAAGGTCGGCAATCAATTGTTCGGCTGTTTTGGATTGCAAATTAGCATGTTTCTCCAACGCAGCATTCGCGTTATTGATATACGCATGGTGATGTTTGGAGTGATGGATTTCCATTGTCATTTTATCGAAATGAGGTTCTAAAGCGTCGTAGGGGTAAGGAAGTGAAGGCAACGTGAACGGCATAACAACTCCTTTTATTTTAAATAAAATTTTTCTTCAGTTATTCGAACAAGCGGGGTTAAAATAATTAAAAAAAAAAAGTATAGCAATTTCTTTTTTTAATGCTTATTCATATCAAATCAGATAATTTTTTGAATCTTTAATTTGAAATTTTTTTTCAGATGGCAGAGATAAAGATTCTGGTTGGTTTTTTTCTGTATCGTTTCATCCTCCCTTTATTCAATCCTTTGACATGGAGGACTTCCTTTCTTCAATATTATGGGCAAACTAGCGCCTACTTTCGTTACAAGGCAAGGCCTCCCATTTCAACTCAGTTTTGCACTAAAATAGAATATTCATTACCGTTCCAAGGCACTTGGCTCGTTTCCAATGGCGGTACCAATAAGGAGAACTCGCATTCTTGGGGGATCTATGCACAACGATTTGCTTATGATTTTATAAAAGAGGAAGATATTAAAAATATTAATCCGTTTAAAAAAAATAAATTGGACGATTGTACAACTTTTAATCAGTTGATCTTGGCGCCAGCCGATGGAAAAGTAGTTGACATAAAAGATGGCTTAGAAGATTTTCCAGAACCCGGCTCATATAAAATCGATTGGAAAACAAAAGATATAAGAGGAAATTATATAATTTTACAGCATGGCCCAAACGAATTTAGCCTTTTGGCGCATTTGTCAAAAAAATCGATTTTAGTGAAGCCTGGCGATCATGTAGCAAGATATCAAGTCATTGCGAAGTGCGGAAATTCTGGTAACTCAACAACGGCTCATTTACATTTCCAAATTCAAGACCGAATCAACTGCTTTTCATCAGTTAGCTTACCGATTAAATTCAGAAATATTGTAATTGAGAATTCGGATAAGCCGAGCGAATTTATAGAGAAGGATAACTTAGTGAAAAATGTTAACCAATCTTAAAATATTCCTCAGCAGTCCGGATATTTTCGCGAAGGTGATTAGGATTAATAGTTCCCACCAGCACAAGCGGTTTTCCAGGCAAACCAAAAGCGGATTTCAAACCGTGCTTGGCTGTATGGACACGCTGCTCCATGTTACCGGAGTTCAACGCTTTTTTGATCATAATTCCTTTTTTGAGTTCAGCCGCTTTTTCGAGCACTGGTTGATGATCCGTAAAACCCGGATTCCAGGCGATCATAATTGAATCCACAAACGGTAACGCGTACAAACCTCCTTCCACCGTCGTACTCGACACGCCAATGTTACGGACTTTGCCTGCCGACTTCAACTCAGCCATACATTCCAACGCCGGCGAATTTTTCAGAGCTTCCATATCATTCGATGCACAGTGAAGCGTGAGCAAATCCAGCGTTTCAACTTTCAGATCGGAAAGACTTTTTTCCACACTCGCCCGGATGCCAGCTTTCGAAAAATCCCACCGAGATTTTCCGTTTTCAAATATTTCTCCGGCTTTGGTAAAAATATAAAACTGTCCGCGAAATGGTTGGATCAATTGTCCGATGCGCTTTTCAGAGACTCCATACGCTGCAGCCGTGTCCAAAACGTTGATGCCGGCCTCAAGCGCTATTTCGAGAAGCTGGATAATGGTTCGATCGTCTGGAAGCGTGAAATGGTTGTGTTTCAATCCTTCGGTTCTGCCCCATTTTACGGTTCCGATACCAAGAGGGCTGACTTTAAATCCTGCGAATTCAAAACGTGGAAGATTCATAATTTCCTTTTCAAAAAATTTCTTTTTCAAACGGCTGCCAATCGGTTACTTCCCATGGATATTTTCCGAGATCAGGTTTCGGCAGTGGAAGTTGCTGCGGCATTTTTTGAGATGAAGGCATTTCCAGTTTTTTCATAAATTCGCTTGCTTTATCGGCCAATACCGGCGCGTACACTAATTTCGTCGGCCAGCATAAGGCGAGATTGCCATGAGGCATCAACGTGGGTTCGTTGGGAAGACGCCCTTCGGCGGTTTTGGCTTCCGCGCGATCGATGGTGTAAGTTGACCAACCGCCGATCATCGCTTTGACGCCAGGAAAAACCTTGAGTAGTAATTTAAAAATTTCAGAAGGCGTTTGATAGGAATCTTTACCGTCGACCGGCTCGGCAACATTGCCGCCGAGATACCAAATCGTTTCATCACTGTACGGATGCGACGTTATCGAAAATAAAGGTTTCGGTTGTGACGAAACGCAATGGCCGTACAACAACGGCAATTTTCCTCGTAGCATAAATTGCCGGAGCGGGCGCCGTTGCGCGATATTCTGAAGTTTAAAAACATCCCCAAACGATTCATTGCCTGCTCCGGATGAAATAAGAAAAGCGCCCGCTTCGATGGTCAAATTGCCGCACCGGATCGAACGGATACTTCCATCATCACCCAATTGAAAATGATCGGCTGTGCCGCGATAGATTGATGAAAAATATTTTTGAAAAAAATAATTGCAAACGCTTTTAACGTCCATGACTGTTTCATTGATTTCATAAACGTCACTGTTATAACCGCATATTTTAAACGCAGCCGGCTGATCGTTTTCGGGCAATTTACGCGCGCCTTTATTCATCAGCATAGGAACGGCCTTCAGCGCCATTTTATCCAACAAAACATTTTTTGTCCAAAGATATTGTTTGGCCGAATGAATAGCGCTTGACGATAAATCTGGCCGAGCAGAACCTGAAAAAAACTCAGTCCACCGCCGCGACACGTCGACGAGCAATTTTGAAATTTCCGGATTGGATCCGTCCAATCCGTATTTGATACCGCTGTGAACCATTCCCTGCGAGGCAAGCGTTTGGCCGTTACCGATAGAATTTTTTTCGAGTAAAATTACACTGTAACCTTCGGCGATCAGGCGGTCGAGTATAAATAGTCCTGCAATACCGCCGCCAATAATGACCGCATCAAATTTAAATGAATTTGTCATTCGCCCATGACTTTGATGATGACGCGTTTGCGGCGTTGGCCGTCGAATTCCGCGTAATAAATTTGCTGCCACGGACCGAAATCGAGCCGGCCTTTGGTCACCGGTACGATGACTTCGTGATGGATCAACAGGCTTTTGAGATGGGCGTCGCCATTATCTTCACCGGTGCGGTGATGCAGGTAGTCTTTGTTAAACGGGGCAAGTTTTTCAAGCCACCGGTCGATGTCCTGGATCAATCCCGACTCGGCATCGTTGACATACACGCCTGCGGTAATGTGCATGGCCGAGACGAGAACCATGCCTTCGGCGATGCCCGATTGGTCGACGGCTTTTTGAACGGCGTCGGTAATATTGATGTACTCGCGGCGTTGTTTGGTATTGAACCAGAGATATTCGGTATGAAATTTCATAAACGATCGATCAATCGATAATCTTTCCTATGCGATCCCAACGTACATCAAGATTATTATTGGATGCATTGGACCAAAAAATAAACAGCGCTTTCCCGATGATATTTTCACGCGGAACGAATCCCCATTGGCGGCTATCGTAGCTGCGATCGCGGTTATCGCCCAACACAAAAACGTAACCGTCAGGAACCACCACCGGGCCATAATTGTCACGGCTTCCGGCGTCTTTCGGGAAAACGGCTTCGTATCCTTTGTTGCGTTGAATAATTTCCGGATCTTCGAATTTCAATCCTTCAGGTTGAATAATTTCTGAAAAAGGTTGCCCATCCACGAACACGGCTTTGTCTTTGATTTCCACTGTTTGGCCGGCCACACCGACGCAGCGCTTGATGTAATCCACCGTCGGATCGGGAGGAAATTTAAATACGATCACATCGCCGGGTTTGGGCTCGCGCACCGCGGGAAGACGGAATTGCGGAATTTCCATATCGGTCAACGGAATCGTTTCAGGAGTACGCGCGCCATAAATAAACTTATTGACCAACAAAAAATCACCGATGAGGAGGGTGTCTTCCATCGAACCGGTCGGAATTTTGAATCCTTGTATGAAAAACGTGCGGACAATGTAGGCAAACAGCAGAGCGTAAATCAGAATTTGAAAAAGTTCGTACGCCGTACTTTTTTCTTTTTTATCGGATTTGGGACGAGTTTCCTCCGCCGACGGAGTCATGTTTTGTTCAGAGGAATTAATTGCTAAATCCGGATTGAGCGCGATCGATTTATGGCCATCTTCCATACAGAAGCTTTCCTTAATGAATGACCGTGCCGATACGGCGCCAGTTGACTTTCGTCAGGTTCAATGTCGAAAAAAGTTTCATCACGTACGACGTTTGTTTCGCCGCTTCGACGTTGGACCAATAAATGAGCAAACCTTCGCCCATAATATGATCGCGTGGAACCGGCCCCCAGTAGCGGCTGTCGAGGCTGTTGTCGCGATTGTCGCCCATCATGAAATAATAATTTTGCCGCACCACGTAATGATCCGTCTTGATCCCATCGACGTAATAGCCGTCCGAACGCCGTTCGAATTTTTTTCCGTCGCGTAACGCCAAATATTGAATCAAATCGATCGTTTCCGAACGAAGATTAATGACGTCGCCTTCGGCGGGAATTCTGAAAGGACCGAAATTATCGCCCGTTCCCATCGCACGGGGAAAGACATATCCTTCTGATTGCGATTGCGGATCGAAATGAATGCCCGGCAGGTCGAATTGATCGGAAAACTTGACGCCGTCAACAAAGAGTTCTTTGTTTTTGACTTCCAGCGTCTGCCCGGCAACCGCCACGCATCGTTTGATATAATCTAGACCCAACTGGCTGCGCATCAATTCAGGATGAGGAAACCGAAACACGACGACATCGCCTTGCTTGGGATCTTTGAAGGCGGGAAAACGGTAACGCGGCAATTCGATGCTCGTAAAGGGTATGTTTTCCGGCGTCTGTGCCCCGTACACGAATTTATTGACAAAAAGAAAATCGCCGACCAATAACGTTTTTTCCATCGAACTGGTCGGGATTGAAAAGGCCTGCAGGAAAAAAGTCTGGACAAAATAAAAAACGCATAACGCCCACGCGATGGATTTGACGTTTTCGACGAACCGATCCTGGAAGGATCTCTCGGTCTGTGTCGCTTTTGCCTTTGCCTGAGCGGTTTTGGCCATTTTGGTTTTGTCGTTTTTCACATACGCCATACGCAATCCTTATTTAATGATTCTTCTTAATCTTTTCTTTGACCTGGGCTTCGACCAGCGGCGGCACGAACGCGCTGATATCGCCCCCGAACATCGCCACCTCTTTGACGATCGTCGAATTCAAATAAGTAAACTTTTCACCCGGCATCAGAAAAACGGTAACAAGTTTCTCCGACAATTTCCGGTTGACCAGCGCCATCTGAAACTCGTATTCGAAATCGGAAATCGCACGCAGGCCGCGGATCAGCGCCGTCGCATTTTTTTCCTGGGCAAAATTAACCAAAAGCCCGTCGAAACTTTCACATTCGACGTTCGGATGTGGCTGAACGACGGACCGGATCAAATCGATCCTTTCATCGATGCTGAACATCGGTTTTTTCTTTGGATTGATCGCCACCGTCACGATGACTTTGTCGAACAACGCTGACGCGCGGCCGATAATGTCCAGATGGCCGTACGTGATCGGATCAAATGTTCCCGGATAAATCGCTGTTTTCAATGCCGCTCCGTCCTATACGAAAAACTAATCAAATAGTTATATCAAAATTTATCGAAAGCGAAAAATGCGAATGAAACTTTCGCCCCATTTTTTTTCTTTGTATAAAATTAAATTTCTGACGTGTTCCGGCACGACCATCGTTTCATCCGGAGCGCTCTCGATGACCAATATTCCGGCGCCTTTAAGATAGCCGTTTGCCACAGAGTTTTCAATAATAAAATTCCCCAGCCGCATGGCATACGGCGGATCCGCCAGTATCAGATCAAACGATTTTTCGGCTCGTTGTTGCAACCAGGCAACGGCGTCGGTCTGAATCACCTGCGCATGATCGGACAGCCGCGCTTTAGTCAAATTATCGCAAATCAACTGAATGGCCGAACCATCATTTTCGACAAACGTCGCGGCCGCAGCGCCCCGGCTCAACGCTTCGATTCCAAGACTGCCAGTCCCCGCAAAAAGATCGCACACCGAACAGGTTGTAATATCCAAAAGATTAGCCAGGCTGTTAAAAATCGATTCTTTGACCATATCTTTGGTTGGGCGGATACGGTCATCGTCAAATGAATTGAGCGTCAGACCACGCCGCTGCCCCGCAATGATGCGCATAGTGCCAACTTGTTGAAAGCAATGAAAATTTAAGGATTCGACTGGCCGGAAGTTTGTTTGCTGGAGTCGGCTAATTGAACCGGCGATAAAACATTATATTCCAGCAAAAGAATGTCGGGCTTCGGATTTTTTTTGTCTTTTTGAGCAGTATAACTGGCGTTATATTTTGTCCACTCCATATTCAGAGAGAGCCGGTTCAATTCCTTCACGTATTTCAGAAAATCGCTGTAACTTCCTTCAACCCGGAATTGGCCTTTGTGTGTAATCATCACCACACCTCTGGTTTCGCCCATCGAGCCTTCTTCCGTCATTTTCAGTTTATGTTTTTTGCTCAATTGGATCATCGCTTTTTTGACTTCCGGAACGCTGAGATAATTGGGTTTCATGAGCGCCGTATCTTTATCGGCGGACGGGGCTGGGTAAAGATTACCGAAAATTACGGTCTTGAAGCGGAAGCCCGGCACGGCCGTTCCCGGCTTATTCGCCTGGGGCCTGATCGATTCAATGACGCCGACGCCTTTAATATCCTTCGTGAATTGTGCAATATCCTTTTCCGTTTTGCCGTAAATTTCCATGTTAAAAGTATTGTCGTTGCCTTCGAGCTGCAGCGTCGTTATCCATAAATTTTTACTAACGGTATTGAGTGAGTCGATTGTTTTGAGCAACTGGAAATCGCGGGTTTGAACGTTAACCGTATTCGACATATACAATTGCCGGATGCGTTCGCGCCGCTGTTCTTCGAGTTCCGCAGCCGACGGGCCTGTTTCTTGTGGCGGGAGAATATTCAGCGGGCC
>JABWBZ010000129.1 GCA_013359335.1 bacterium | reverse complement strand
GTACATTGCCTTCGGCAGCGGTTCCTTTCATGCGATAACTAATGGTGCCATCGACGCCGGCGACCGGCAGCGATTCGTAAAACGTTTTCCAATATTTGTGCAGGCGGATGTATTTTAAAACGTCGACGAGATTGACCGGTGAAATTTGATTGGTGCGGGCATAGCCTGAACCGTCGGCGATCACCATTTTTTTGACGTTAAGGCCGATCCGATCTAAAAATTCTTTTTCCATCGCGAGCGCAGTATCGGCGTTGCCGGTTTTTTGCAAAACAGCCGGTACGGTTCTAAGAAGCTGCTCCGCAAAAAAATTCTGGCTTTTTTTATTGACAATTTTGAGCATCTCATTCAACTTCGGCGACACATACGAAGCGATCTGGGTAATCGTGGAATCATGGTCCGGATTATAAATAAAACCGATCAAACTGTCGATGTCGGCCGGATTACCTTCCACGATAATGGCGCTGTCTTGTTCCAAAATTTCTTTAAAAACCGTGGCGGTGTACAACGTCGGATTTTCGACGGTGACATAACCGACTTTTACCGGCGAACCGACCGCGATTTTGCCGATGGCGCGAACACGGTTGGATGCGCGTTCCCGGATCAGATCGACTTCTTCCGCCTGATATTCCGATCCCACCGTTTCAACGCGGTTATCGATATGAATATAATGCGTGTTCGGTACAATTTGAATCCGCGCGGGAGAAGTTGTATTTTTTCCTGGAGTGACGTACCAATCGATGCAGTTGTCGTTGAACGATAAACCGCTGACCTGCGCGGAATACCAATACGATTCGCTGTCCCATTCCCAGTTTTTACCCAGAACGTCGTCACCGAAAAAATTGTCATCGCCGATAATATTGCCTTTGATGATTTTGATGTTGCGTGCTTTCAAACTATCACGCCAATTTTCAAGAATTTTAGTGACGTTGTTTTTTTCCTGATACCGTCCCGATATGGTCGGATCGCCCATGCCGCGAATGATGACGTTGCCGGCAAAGGTCGTGTCATTTTCAAAAGAACCCTGAAGGTACACGCGCGTTGTATATTGAAAATCAGGGCCTAACTGGTCAAGTGCAAATACGCTGGTCAGTATTTTCATATTCGACGCCGGGATCAGATTTTTTTTAGCATTCAACGTGTAAAGCGTTTCGCCGTTTTTGATCGACTGAACCGTAATACCCCACCACGTGTTATCCAAAAAATATTGATTGACCAATTGATCGATATCTTTTCGGAGTTTCTGAACGGCGGGAGAGGGATTTTGCGCAAAAAGCGGGACGCTGATCGTGAACGCAAAAAAAAGACAACGGAAAAATTTCATCAGTACCTTCTCAGTTAAGTTTATTTTTTTACGGTTCGCGTAATAACCAACGAACCTAATTTATAACAAAAAACATATTGGCCGCTGCTGACCGGGATGTCGTTCTCATCGGTGCCGTTCCACTCCAACGCAAACTGGCCTTCGGGCAAATCCGAATCGAATTCGAAATATTTCCGGATCAACTTTCCTTCATTATCGAACAGTTGCATGCTGACGCGTTTGTAGGAAGATAAAATTCCAACGTCCGCCGTATTGGGTTTTGAAAAATCGTTGTCGTAAATGACGGCGACTTTTTTATAATCGGGTTTGTTCGCGGATGCGCCGGAGTTGTTGATATAAATTCCCACTACGGCTGTATTCGGATCCAGAACAGCTATGTCATTTTTTCCATCGCGGTTAAAATCACCGATAGCCCATGCGCTCACGGTAATCGCTGTTTTAAGCGAAAAAATTTTATCTAAAAATAATCCGTCATTCTCGCCAAAAATGATTTGAATTTCACCGTCTTTTAATACAACCGCATCGTCCTTTCCGTCGCTATCCATGTCGCCGATACTTGCCAGAAACGGTTTGGCTCGCATGTCGAATGTCGCTGAAGCAAATTCCCATTTGTTGGAGCTTTTTTCCGTCGGAACTACCAGCGCAAGAGCCGAAGACTGGTCGTGCTTCACTAAAATATGAGCGAAGCCCGATTCAGCAAAATCATTGATCCGAATGTGCGACGGCGTCAGTTCGAGCAACTTGCTTCCACCGTATTTAAATTGTCCTTTTCCGGTTCCTTTGTATACATGCAATTCTTTGGCCGATGCGGAAGAGACGATCAGATCAAGTAGGCCATCATTATTGAGGTCGCCAAGGCCTGCCGCATTGGGATCGCTTTTCGTTTTGAAATTATCTTTTTCCTTGAATTGTCCGTGCGTCTCATTGATCAAAATCGTCACTGTTTGCGATGGCGAATGGATGGCAATGATGTCATCCAAGCCGTCTTTATCGACGTCGGCAATCTGGACGTCAACGGGAAATTTATCCGTTGTTAAATTATTCGGATCGCTGAAGGAGCCGTCGCCTTTGCCGTAAAAAATCGACAGAACGCCTTGATTGCCGTCCTGATTTTTCCCAGCCACGACGATATCGAGCGTGCCGTCGTTATTCAAATCACCTACAGTCATAGCCGATGGCTCTTTGCAAACTGTAAAAACAGTTCCGGGCGATAAAAGTTCCTGTGTCCGCGCGATTTGTCCGAAAACAAACCACAATATGATCCACGTCTTGGTCATAAACCAGCCAATCATGGATTAAAATGAGAAACTGAAATAACCCTGTTGGAATGATGCGTAGTGCAATCTGAAAAAAATTGAATAGCGCATTGAACCAGTGATGGCAATATGTCCAATTCGCTTTATAAAATCAACTGGTAATTGCCCGCATAAAAAGAGTTTTTTATGCCTTGCAGAGTGAAAAACAAATTGATTCTCTATCTGAAATTTTCTATGTTGTTTGGCAATTATCCACGACAAACACGATTAAATACGAGTAAATATGCCTATAGTAGCGCCATCGATTCTTTCGGCGGATTTCAATAATCTCGAACGTGATATTCGCTTGGCTGAAAAAGCCGGCGCGGACTGGATTCACGTCGACGTGATGGACGGGCATTTTGTACCGAATATTACGATCGGCCCGGTCGTGGTTGAACATATTCGTAAAATTACGCAACTTCCTTTGGATGTGCACCTGATGATCGAAAAGCCCGAGCGATACATCGATGCTTTCCGGAAAGCCGGCGCCGATATTATTTCCGTTCACCAGGAAGCATGCACGCACTTGCAGCGAACTCTGCAATACATTCGCGAAACCGGCGCCAAATCCGGTGTGGTTCTTAATCCCGCCACCTCGCATCAAACGCTGGAGTATGTGATTGACGATGTCGATCTGATTCTCGTAATGTCGGTCAATCCGGGTTTTGGCGGGCAGGAATTTATAGAAACGAGCATTCAAAAAATTCAAGCCGTCCGCAATATGTTGGCCCATCGGAAAGTATTTATCGAAGTGGACGGCGGTATCAATGATCAGACGGGATTGCGTGTTCTCAAAGCCGGCGCCAATGCCTTGGTTGCTGGTTCGTACGTTTTCAGCGCTCAACGTCCCGCCGATCGGATCCAGACTTTGAAAAAATTATCAGCGTCTTCAGTGACCGCATAAATTTTTGATTATTTACCGGAGTTTTTTATTATGATGACGTTGCCTCCGTTTGAATTTCTCGCGCCTTCCAGCATCAATGAAGCTGTCCAATTATTGCACCGGCATCAGGCGAACGCCAAAATTCTGGCCGGCGGTACGGATTTGATACCGAGCATGAAGAATAAATTATTCGAGCCGTCGTATGTGATCAGCATCAATCGTATCGATGAATTAAAATCGATCCATTTCGATGCATTGAATGGTTTGCGGCTTGGCGCGCTTGTCACGATCACCGACGTCGGCCACCATCCGGCGGTTACTGAAAATTATCCGGTTCTAGCGTCGGCAGCACGCAAAATTGCAACACCGCTTTTGCAAAATAAAGGCACCATCGGCGGCAATATCTTATTGGACACGCGCTGTTTTTATTACAATCAATCCAAATTCTGGCGCACCGCTCTCAATGGATGTATGAAAAAAGAAGGCGACGTGTGCCGAGTGGCGCCGAGTGGGCATCGCTGTTACGCCATTTCTTCGTGCGATACCGTGCCGGTTTTATACGCTTTAAACGCGTCCGTCAGATTGGTCAGCGCTAGCGGTGAGCGCGTCGTCCCGCTCAGAGAGTTTTATCAAAATGACGGGATGAATTTTCATACGATGAAACCGGATGAAATTCTGGTCGAAGTGGTGATTCCGCCTCAGCCGCAGGGATTTCGCGGTGGTTATATGAAATTGCGTCGCAGAGAAGCCATCGATTACCCGATGCTCGGTGTCGCCGTGGGTTTGGTAATGGATGAAAAAGGAATTTGCAAAGATGTTTCGATCGTGCTGGGAGCGGTATTTTCTTGTCCGTTCGAGGTGCTGCAAGCAAGAGATATTTTAATCGGCAAGAAAATTACCGGCAAAGAAATCGAAGAAGCGTCTCAGATTGCACAGGATGTAGCTAAGCCGATGGATCTGACAAACTTTCGTCCCGGTTACCGCAAGCGTATGGTCAAAGTTTTTACCAAGCGATTATTAGAAAGCCTGGCGCAAGGCAAGGAACTTGCAGACTAGAAACAATCATAGTTCTCAATCGTCTAACGTGCTAAGACGTTTCCTTGAAAGAAAGTTTGATGATCCAGCCCGAATCCATAGATATAAAACCTGAACAAACTGCGCGTCCGGCTGTTGTGCGAATTTTTCATCATCTCAGGGAAAAATATTACGAGACGCTGGAAATCGGGCTTTTGAGTTCGATTACATTAATGGTTATTATTTTTAATTTGATTCCAAAACCAACGCCGCCTGAAATTAATCTGGCCCAGGCTCCGATCATCCTCGAAGTGACGGACGTGCCGCAAACGTTGCAGCCGATTTCCGTCAAAGGCGCGCCGATCAAGCCGATGATTCCTATTGCAGCGGACATTCCGGAAGAATTGATCGTCGATGAGACGGATTTGATTTTCGGAACGGAAGATGGATTGCTGGAAATTCCGGCGCCGCCCGTTCCTCCCGGTGGAGGCAATAAAACCGAGCTTTTCCCGCCGAAACTTATGGTCAGTAAATTCCCGGAATATCCGAAAGAACTTCAAAAACAGGGCGTTTCGGGGATCGTCGTATTATTAGTTGAAGTCGATGTGACCGGCAAAGTGATCAATCATAAAGTAAAATCCAATTCCACGAACAATGCTATCCTGGAAAAATTATCGATTGAAACGGTTTACAAATGCCGTTACAATCCTGCATCCGACGGCAAAAAACCGATCGTCGCATGGACCGAACACCGGTTTGAATTCAATGAAAAAATTTCGCAATAACTCCATCCGTTTTGATTCCATTGAGGACTATCATGAATATTCTTGTCATCGGCAGCGGCGGCCGTGAGCATGCATTAGTTTGGAAGATAGCCCAGTCGCGCCAAGCATCTACAATCTTTTGTGCCCCGGGCAATGGCGGCATCAGCGAGAGCGCCGAATGTATACCGATCAAAGCCAACGATATTCCGGGTTTATTGCAATTTTCCAAAGAAAAAAAAATCGATCTGACGGTTGTGGGCTCGGAAGAACCGCTGACGCTGGGCATCGTTGATGAATTTACGAAGCACGGTTTGTTAATTTTCGGTCCCACAGCCCAAGCAGCGGAGATCGAAGGCAGCAAAGTTTTTTCAAAACAATTGATGAAAAAATATGGCGTGCCAACCGCTGAGTTTGAAATATTTTCGGATGCAGTGCACGCGAAAGAATTTATTCGTTCGAAAAATAAGTCATTCGTAGTCAAAGCCGACGGTCTTGCAGCCGGTAAAGGCGTGATTGTCGCCGCTGACGTGCAGGAAACTTTAGACGCCGTCGATCTGATTATGTCTGATAAAAAATTTGGCACCGCCGGCAATAAAATTATCGTCGAAGAAAAAATGTCAGGCGAAGAAGCATCGGTTTTTGCCGTTACGGACGGAGAAGACTATGTTCTTTTGCCGGCAGCGCAGGATCATAAACGTATTTTCGACGGTGACCGCGGCGGCAATACGGGCGGCATGGGCGCGTATGCTCCCGCGCCGGTTGTGACCCCGGAGATAATGGCGCAGGTGGAACGTACGATTATCCGGCCTGTTATTCGCGGAATGGCTTCGGAAGGCCGCTTGTACAAAGGCGTCTTGTACTGCGGATTGATGCTGACGGATGATGGCCCGAAGGTTGTTGAATTCAATTGCCGGTTCGGCGATCCGGAATGCCAGGTTTTGATGCCGCTGATCGAAAGCGACGTCATTGAACTTTTTTTGGCGGTTGCTCAAGGAAAATTAAAAAACTATTCTTTACGGCTTAATTCTATGACGGCGACCTGTGTCGTCTTAGCATCCGGCGGTTATCCCGACGCGTTTGAAAAAGGCAAGACCATTTTTGGTCTTGAAAAAAAATTATCATCCGGTGCCATGATCTTTCACGCCGGTACGCAAAAGCCGGATGAAAAATTTATCACCAGCGGCGGCCGGGTTCTCGGCGTGACGGCATTTACCGATACGATTGCAGGTTCGATTCAGAAGGCTTACGAAATCGCCGGTCAAGTGTCTTTCGAAGGCATGCACTTCCGGAAAGACATCGGTTTCAAAGCGCTAAAACGATTGGGACAAGTATGAATTTCAAATGGTGGTTATGGATAGGACTGCTCGCACAAACGGTTGCGGGTCAAAGCGAATTAAAATTAAATTACCGCGACCATTCCAAAAGCGTCGTTTCGGTTTATTCAGGCGATCAGGATTTTGTTTCTCTGAAAGACCTGGCCGATCTTATCAATGCCGGAATTTTTGATAATCCCGTCAAGAAAAAATCCGTTCTGTATATTCCGCAGCACGAAATCAAAGTAACGGCGTACAATGCCTTCGTCGTCATCGATGAAAAAGTAATCGTGCAAATGCCGGTGACGTCGTTGTATATCGACGGGCGGATATTTGTTCCGGTGCAATTTTTTGTACCGATGTTGAATAGCATTCTCTCCGCGCCGATCACCGTCAACGGCCTGGCTATTGCCTCCGCCAATTTGACCAATGTCAAAGCAGCTTCAAAAGACTCAGTTGAAACCGCTGGCAATAAAACTCCCAACAAAATTAATCTGACGCGAATCGATTTTGAAAAAAAATCGAACGGCCTGCTGATTAAACTGAAAACCGAGAAAGATTTTTCGGCAGGTGAATTGGAAATCTGGAAAAACAAAACGTGGGTTTACATGACCGTGTCGGGCGGCGTTTATGACCATGGCCTCTCCGAATCCATCCGCAAAGCGGAATCGTTTAAAC
This sequence comes from bacterium, assembly GCA_013359335.1. GTDB lineage: Bacteria > CLD3 > CLD3 > SB21 > SB21 > JABWBZ01. The sequence continues at coordinate 1,970 of JABWBZ010000129.1, read as the reverse complement.
TTATAAAAAAATCTCTGATTTTTCAGCACAAACATTCCGCACAATTATCGTTTCAACTTACGTCCGACATTCCCGGGCAGGAAATTACGTATGATGAAAAAAACAAAATGATTTTGGTCAGCCTGCGCGTGAGTGACCCTAAATTATTGGAAGGTACGCAGGCCGGAGTCAACCTGACTAAAAAACAAGACCAATGGAAAATCGACAAGATTGTTTTGGATGCAGGACATGGCGGAAAAGACATTGGCGCTTCCGGCAAAGGCGGTACCAAAGAAAAAGACATTACGCTCGCTGTTACTCTCAAAGTCGGTAAACTCATTCAGGAGCAATTAGGCATCAAAGTTGACTACACGCGCAGTACGGACAAGTACATCACACTTAAAGGACGCACGCAATATGCCAATGCGCAGAATGCAAAAATTTTTGTCAGTATTCATTGCAATTCATCGACTAACCGCAAAGGCAATGGTTTCGAAACTTTTTTTCTTTCACCCAGCCGCAATGATGAAGCGCTCGCCGTCGCGCGGAAAGAAAATGAAGTGATTCACATGGAGGAAGAAGTTCACGACTACGGCGATTTTACAGATGAAAAATTCATACTCGCGCACATTATGCAAAGCGTATTTGTCAAGGAAAGTGAAGAATTGGCCGGGCTCGTATTGAAAGGAATTGATACAAAAGTTGACATTAAAAATCGCGGTGTGGCGCAAGCGCCGTTTTATGTATTGATGGGCGCATCGATGCCGTCGATCCTCGTCGAGACCGCTTTTATATCCAATCCGACGGAAGAAAAATTACTCAAGTCCGACGATTTCCAAAATAAAATGGCGCAAGGCATTGTAGACGGAATTAAAAAATTTGTCGAATATTATGAGAAAGGCAGTTAATGACCAAGGAGTTGCTATGAAATTATTAAGTTTTACCGTGTCGTTTATTTTGCTGTTCACAGCTTGTCAAACGCATCAAAAAATTAATTCACCATTGAACTATCAAATAACCGGCAGCGGAACACGAACTCTGGTGTTTGTACACGGTTGGGGCATCAATCAGACTTATTGGGAACCGCAGGTTGCTGCATTTAAGGATCGTTATAAAATTCTTACATTAGATCTTGCCGGACACGGACAATCAAAGGTAACGCGCACGGAATGGACCATGCAAAATTACGCTAACGATGTGGTTGATCTGATCAACCAACTAAAAGTAGACAGCATTATTTTAATAGGCCACTCCATGTCGGGTGATGTGGGTTTGCTCGTGAATGAAAAAATTTCCTCCAAGATCATCGGCTTCATTGGCATTGATAATCTACAGGAACTCGGGACTGATTTGCCGGACAGCGCAAAAGCACAATCGGAAATGATTCTCAAAATGTTTGATGAAGATTTTGTCAATACGGTCAATCAATTTGCGCCGTCATTATTCAGTGAAACAACCGACAGTACGATTCGCAAGCGCGTAGTAAATGACATATTAAATGTGGATCATAAAGCCGCGGCGGCGACATTGCAAAGCGTTTTTCTTACATCATCCATGGAAAGAAAATTATGTGAAAAACTTCAGGTTCCGCTGATGTTAATCAATTCGGACATTCATCCAATCAATGAGGGATTATTGAAAATTCATTGCAAAAAAGGTTACAAGATATTTTTGGTTCGTGGGACCGGTCATTATCCGATGATCGAAGCGCCGAAGGAATTCAATGACAGGCTCAATGAAGCGCTTAACGCGATTTGAATTAAAAGGATTTGTTATGTAAGAGCGGCCGTAATAGCGTTTTTCAAATCTGTATATTTAAATTCAAATCCAGAATCTATTAATTTTTTCGGAACAGCTTTTTGTCCGTTCAGAACGATGGCGGCCATCTCGCCGAGCAATCGTTTCAGAATAAACGATGGCACAGGCGCCCACGAAGGGCGGTGAAGCACGTCCCCAAGCGTTTTACAAAATTCTTTCATTCGAACGGGATC
>JABWBZ010000406.1 GCA_013359335.1 bacterium | reverse complement strand
TATGTTGCAGACGAAAAAATTAAAAGACGGTAGTAAGCAGATCATTCTTAATGGCAAACAATTTGAAGGCGTTACGAAAGTTCTGTCTGAACTGGCGGCCAAGACTAAAGCGTCCGCAATTCTTTTTGCCGATATGAGCGGTCAACTTATCAGCCAGCGTGGTAACACGGATAAGATGAATACAACCGTACTTTCGGCTCTGGCGGCCAGCGACTTTGCAGCAACGGCTGAGATGGCTAAATTAGTAGGCGAAGACGCCAAGTTCAAACTGCTCTTCCATGAAGGCGAAAAACGAAACGTCTATTTATCCAACGTCGGCGATAATTTTTTCCTTGTCGTTGTGTTCGATACCAGCGTGACGCTCGGCTTGATCCGCATTTACACGAAAAAAGCCATTCAGAACCTGCTGGATATTTTTGAAGATCAATCCAATCAATCGACGGACAGCGCCAAAGACCTCATCGATTCCGAATTCGGTTCACTCTTGGGCGATGCGCTCGATGAGTCCTTCAAATAATCCTATTCAATTTTTAAGTCAACTTTAGAAAAGAGAGGCTACTGATGTTTATCAATTGGGCACTGCAAGAGATAAACTTGAAGATTGTGTATTACGGTCCCGGTATGAGCGGTAAAACAACCAACCTCGAATACATCCACTCCAAAATGGATCCTTCGCTTGCAGGTGAATTGGTATCGCTGAAAACCAAAGAAGATCGTACGATTTTCTTCGACTTCTTGCAACTGGAAGTAGGTCGCATCAAAGGCAAAAAACCGAAATTCAATCTGTATACGGTTCCCGGCCAGGTGTATTATGCTTCCTCACGTAAAGTTATTCTCAACGGCGTCGACGGTATTGTATTCGTCGCCGATTCGCAAAAGCACCGCATGGACGGCAATATCGAAACATTGCTCGATCTCGAAAACAATCTCCGCGAAGACGGTCATAGTCTGGACACATTTCCGTGGGTCATTCAGTACAACAAACGCGACTTGCCGGATATCGAAAGTATCGATAATCTTCAAAAACGACTCAACTATTTCAATGTACCCTATTACGAAGCTGTCGGTATCAAAGGCGTCGGCGTATTTGACACGCTGAAAGCGATCATCAACAAAGTCGTTGCCAACGTTCAAAAACAATTATAATTTTTCCTGTAAATTTATTTGGAATTGCGCCCCATGTTAAATCAATGTGGGGCGTTTTTATTTATAATCATAGGAGCTAAATTTTGGAATTTTTTCAGTCAATTATTATTGGAATCGTTCAAGGCCTCACCGAGTTTTTACCCATAAGCAGTACCGCGCACGTTCGTATTATTCCCGCGTTGTTGGGATGGAATGACCCCGGTGCTGCCGTAACGGCGGTGACGCAGTTAGGAACCATGGTCGCTGTACTGATTTATTTTCGACAGGATATTTGGACGTTAACCTTAGCGGGCATTACATCCGTTTTTCAATTCAACCAACGCAAGCAATGGAACGCCGAACGTTTGCATCAAATCAAATTATTTTGGTTTATAGGACTGGGAACATTACCGG
>JABWBZ010000128.1 GCA_013359335.1 bacterium | reverse complement strand
CAAATTGAACCCAAATGGCAAAAAATTTGGGACGAAAAAAAAGCCTTTCATACCCCTACAGATTTAAATGAACTCAAAGGAAAGCCCAAGTACTACATCCTAGATATGTTTCCCTATCCCTCTGGAGACGGGCTGCATGTGGGGCATCCTGAAGGTTATACAGCGACGGATGTGCTTGCACGCATGAAGCGCGCACAAGGTTTTCAGGTTTTGCATCCGATGGGCTGGGATGCTTTTGGTCTGCCTGCTGAACGCGCGGCGATGAGAGAAAATATTCATCCAGCGATCATTACTAAGCGTAATGTCGATAATTTTAGACGTCAAATCAAAAGCCTTGGTTTTAGTTATGATTGGGACCGTGAAATTTCGACCTCAAGTCCTGATTATTACAAATGGACCCAGTGGATTTTTTTAAAACTCTACGAAAAAGGATTGGCTTATATTGCCGAAGTTCCGGTCAATTGGTGTCCAGCACTCGGAACGGTCTTGGCCAATGAAGAAGTCAAAGATGGAAAGTATGTCGAAACTGAGGACCCCGTGGAGCGCAAACTCATGCGCCAGTGGATGCTTAAAATTACAGCGTACTCAGAGCGGCTGCTCAGCGAACTCGATGAAGTCGATTGGCCAGAAGGTGTAAAGGAGATGCAGCGAAACTGGATCGGAAAATCCGAGGGCGCTGAGATCGACTTTGAAATCGAGGGGACAAAAGAAAAATTCCGCGTTTTTACAACGCGTCCGGATACGCTTTTTGGTTGTACTTACTGTGTCCTTTCACCCGAACATCCTCTGATCGCAAAAATCACTTCATCTAATAAAAAGAAAGAAGTCGATGCCTATGTTCAGATTGCCAGTCAAAAATCGGATATGGAGCGAGGGGATCTCCTAAAAGAAAAGACAGGTGTATTTACTGGGGCTTATGCAATTCATCCCGTTTCAAAAAATCGGATTCCAATCTGGGTTGCGGATTATGTATTGATGACTTATGGGACAGGCGCAATTATGGCGGTTCCTGCACATGATGAGCGAGATCATGAGTTTGCAAAAAAGTTTGATATCCCGATCATTGAAGTCATCAGTGGGGGCAGTGAGCCTGTTTCGCAGACTGCGTATAGTGGAGATGGAAGCCTCATTCATTCAGATTTTTTAAATGGTCTTAACGTCAATGCAGCCAAGAAAAAAATGATCGACTGGCTTGTAAAAGAAGGCCGGGGAGAAGGTAAGGTTCAATATCGTTTGAGGGATTGGCTTTTTTCGAGGCAACGATACTGGGGAGAGCCGTTTCCGATCATTCATACGGAAGACGGCGAAATAAAACTTATCGGCGAATCCGCTTTGCCGGTAACATTACCGGAAGTCCAGTCATACAAACCTGCCGGAACCGGCGAGTCACCGCTGGCGACGATTTCAGATTGGGTCAATACCACCGATCCGTCCTCCGGCAAAAAGGCGCGGCGCGAAACCAATACGATGCCTCAATGGGCAGGCTCTTGCTGGTATTATCTTCGCTACCTTGATCCGAAAAATGAAAAAACATTTTGCGATCCGGAAAAAGAAAAATACTGGATGCCGGTGAACATGTATATTGGCGGTGGCGAACATGCTGTTTTGCATTTGCTCTACGCACGATTCTGGCATAAAGTTTTATATGATTTAAAGCTTGTGTCGACGCCGGAACCTTTTATGAAATTGGTTAATCAAGGCACGATTCTCGGCGAAGACTCTCAGAAGATGTCCAAATCGGTCGGTAACGTAATTAATCCCGACGACATCATCAAAGAATACGGAGCCGATGCCCTCCGATTGTACGAAATGTTCATGGGACCGCTAACGGCAACGAAGCCATGGAGCACCAACGGCGTCGAAGGCGTTTACCGTTTTCTCCAGCGGGTATGGCGATTGGCAATTGATGCCGATGGAAAACTCAGCGAACAAGTGAAGGATGTCGAACCTTCGATTGAATCCCTTCGCATATTGCACAAGACTATCAAAAAGGTTGCGCATGACATCGAATCGCTTGATTTCAATACGGCGATTTCTCAAATGATGATTTTCGTGAATGAAATGACGCCGCTTGAAATTCGCCCGAAAAAAGTTATCGAACCATTTGTTCTCGTGCTGGCTCCTTTTGCGCCGCATCTGGCAGAAGAACTCTGGCAAAAACTCGGTCATACAAAATCGTTGGCATACGAACCTTTTCCCGATTACGATGAGGCTCTGACGGTCGATGACGAAGTTACAGTTGTTATTCAGGTGAATGGAAAACTACGAGACAAACTATTGGTCAAAAAAGGACTCGACAAATCCGTGCTTGAGAAATTGGCTCTGGAAAAAGCCGTTCAGTGGACTACCGGCAAAGAACTAGTGAAAGTAGTTGTTGTACCTGATAAATTGATTAATATTGTCGTCAAATAATAATCGGATTCACCATGTATAAATATATTCTATTTCTGGTTTTCGGTTTTTTGGCTTGTTCAAAAAATAAACCGGAAACCGAGACAAAGATAAAGCCGATTGAACTGGATCTACCATTCCTTTACGAGCGCAATTTGGATTCGATTAAACTATTACCTTATGAAGACCGGTTACTGGCCTTTTCGATTGATTTGGGTCAGCGCAGTACGGATTTCAATCGCCGGCTCGGTTTAACTGTCTCCTTAAATACTCCCGACAAAAATTGGTCAGAGGTTATGAAAACAGTTTGGGAACGCGATAATTACGGTAAAGCTAGGTCAGCTAACCTTGCTTACTTAAATCGCTTCCGTTCAATGCTTGATTCTCCTCCGAATGACTTCCGTGTTTATTATGATGGACTCACTCGATCGCACGACCGTCTTATCAATAATTATGCAATCGTTTCCAGTTATAATCAATTTGCAGGTATGTCCGCCATTCTCGACAGTGTCTTGTCAAATGAACTCGCCATCAATGCCTCACTCCGTCAATTTGAAAATTTCATCCGCGAAAAGAAAAAATTAAAATGATGTTCAGGATTTGGAAAAAGGAAAAAGGCTGTCAGAAGATGACAGCCTTTTTTAGTTTTTAGACGATCTACTTCTTTACAGAAACGACTTTGAGTTTGACACCCGCTGCAATCTTTTCTGCAATCGCTTTACCGCCTTTTGCGACATCACAGGTTGATGACCACCCGTCTTCACCGACTGATTTTACTTCCAACGCGCCCACATCCGTAGTTTTTTTACGCATTTTTCCTGCAACTTCCATTTCCGATTCAGTATAAACTTTGAATCGATCGCCTTTTTTTACACCAATATCTTTGCCGCACGTAATATTGACCCGTGTGGCGCCTTCTTTTTTGGACTGCTTGACGATTTCAAAAATTTCGCCTTCAACAGGAAATGCGTCACGCAGCCAGTTTTTCAAATCTTTTGAACATTCGTCGAGGCCTTTGTACGCTGCTTTGGATGGGGTTGACTCATAGGCATCAAGCAGCGCCATTCCGAGAATTTTTGTTCCTTCGACTTCTGTACTGCCTTTAACGCGCTTGGAGCCGGTCACCTGACCGGTACCGACTTCGATCAATGTGATCTGGAGTTCAACGGTGCCCGAATAGCCGAGTAATTTACTCTTGTCTTTCGGATCGTAATACGGATTGGTGCTTACTTGTTGAATTTGTCCGTTGACGATATATTGAGCTCCCAGTAAAGCGCCGATTTGTGCTACTGAATTTGGATCGACGTTATCCGAAAGTTGGAAATCCTGTTCTTTCATGATTTTTTCCATGGCCGTACGGTCGATCACGGTAAAACGTCCGGTCCTGAAAAACGCGTCCACTGTACGTTGCGTAGCTGCTTCAGCAAATGCAACTAAGGCTGCTGCATTGGCAAAAGGCGATTCCGGCTGCGCCTGCCAGGTTACATTACCGGGCTGCCAACTCCAAGATTGTCTTGCGCCGTACTGTTCGGCGATCTTGACGGCGTCAAACGGTAGAATTGCAATTTTCGATTTCTCGGCATCAATGTTGGTCTTACCTTGAGCCAAGACTGCTCCGGCGTACAATAAAATAGCCGAGGCAGTGAGGAGTAACTTTTTCATTTCCTTTCCTCCTTGTTTAGTGATTCAGTTTAGTAGTAGCAGATAAGCCATTAACAATTATTGATGATAACTTTTCGATTATTGATTGCAACGCGATTTTCTGCAAACAGTTGAATTGCCTGCCAATACGTATCGTATTCCAGTTGTTGGATTCGCTTCCCAAGGCTTTCGGGAGTATCGTCCGGAGAAACTTCCAAACATTTTTGCATGACAATGGCGCCGTGGTCGTATTCTTCATCGACAAGATGGATCGTAATTCCACTGACTTTGGCGCCGTACTTGATCACGGCTTCATGAACATACATACCGTACATGCCCTTTCCGCCAAACGACGGCAAGAGAGCAGGATGAATATTGAGGATCCTGTTTGGATATTTGCGAATGAGCGGCGTACCGATCTTTTTCATATACCCGGCCAGTACAATAAATTGAACCTGATGCATGTCGAGCGTTAAAAAAAGTTGCTTATAAAATTCGTCTTTGGACGAGAAATTTTCCGAAGAAATATAGAAACGTGGAATCGCATTTTTGTCGGCAAAATCCAAGACGCCAGCATCAGGTTGGTTACTGACAATGACACATATTTTTGCTTTTAATTTATTTTCCGTAATGGCTCTATGAATGGCGGCACAATTGGAGCCGCGGCCGGAAGCAAACACTGCGAGATTTAATATGGACATTGCTTGATCAAAGTAATCCGAAGGAAGTAAATGTGGTGTAATTTATAGGAATCGCCGTGTTAGAGCAAGGAAAAATAAAAAGCCTTTCCGACGAATCGGAAAGGCTTGATTTTTGGCTTTCTTTCCCTATTACGAAGTGGGAAAGCCAAAACTTAGCTCTTTTTCACGGTATCTTTCAATGCTTTGCCAGCACGAAATTTCGGTACTTTAGCGGCTGCAATTTTCAATGTAGCGCCGGTTTGTGGGTTTCTTCCAATACGGGCTTTTCTTTTCGAAACCGCGAAAGTTCCGAAACCAACTAAGGTCACGGCTTTGCCTTTTTTCAACGACATGGTGACGGCTTCCACAAACGATTCTAGCGCTTTTTCAGCTTTCGTTTTAGGAACACCGGCATCTTTTGCCATTTTGGCAACGAGTTCTGCTTTGGTCATTTCAATGACTCCTTTTTTGTTGAACCATCGGAGCGGCGTAACCACTACAATACGCGCACCGTAAAATTTCCGCCTGCGGGTGACAGACGCACTCTTTGATAAAAAGACAGGGACAAAATCAGACAAGAACGTTGGAAGATAATCCTTCCGAAACTTGAGTTGGCGCGCGTTTCCGCGTATCGCTGCTTATTCAACGCAGTAAATATAATTTAACACCTGAATTTTGTCAAGAACTATTTTACGGAAACGTTGATTTTTTGGGGTTTTACGGACACAAGGTGGAAAAAAGCCTTTATTTTAAAGGGATGACGGGCACTCCATGTTTGAGAAAATGCTTATTGCGGCTACGGCTGCTGTTTCCGCCCTCAACCGCCGCGATCCGAGCGAAAGCACTTCAATTCCGGCGCTGCGAGCCGTATCGATTTCTTCGTCGGTAAATCCACCTTCCGGACCAATGCATATCAACATAGATTGAACACAACGATTTTCCAAAACCGACAGATAATTCAACACAGGGCGATCGGATTTTTCATGAAAAATGATTTTGATGTCGTACGAGGCGAAGAGAAGCTGTTCGAAAGATTGCACATCTTTCATTGCAGGAATAACCGATCGGCGGGACTGTTTCGTCGCGGACAATAAAATCTTTTGCCAGCGTTGAATTTTGTTCAAACCGGGTTCCACCAGACTGCGCCGCGTTCGGATCGGGATAATTTCAGAAACACCTAACTCCGTTGCTTTTTCAATCACCCATTCGAAATGATCTTTCGTAATCATCGCCTGCGCGAGTGTGATGGCGTAAGGTAATTCACGTGGGCAATTTCTTGTATGCTGGATTCTGCATTCGACGGTGTTTTTCGAAACGGCAGCCAATTGTACTTCATATTCATGACCCAATCCGTCGATTACATAAAATTCATCACCGGTTTTTTTTCTTAAAACTTTTATACAATGATGCGCTTCTTCGTTTTTGAGAATTAAAATATTTCTATCAGGAAATACATCCAAAGGATGTACATAAAAATATTGGCTGTCGCGCATATTAAGGTTTAATCTCTTTTGAAGAAAGCGTATCGGATTCGGCAGGAATTATTCCATCGATATCTTGACCCATGTTATTCAATTCAAATTGGACGGAAGGCACGAGTTCATGGCCGGGGTATTTTTCAAGAAACGAATTATAATAAATTTTGGCAGAATCGAATTGCTGAAAATAATTCGAATAAATAAAACCTTTCATGAAATACGCCTGGGCGGTCAATGGATTATCCGGATAACCTTCGATCATTTTTTTATAACATAGAATTGCGTTGTCGAATTCGTGAAACTGATCGCAATAAATTTTGCCCATTGAAAGCAGCGCATCAGGATTCTTTGAATATTGAGGAAATTTTTCTACAAGAATCGACAAGCCATCGACGGCATGCTGGGGTTTTTCTTCTGCAATATAGTTCATAGCTTTTCGATAGAGGTCATCCGCATTCAGATGATTCCAATGATCTTTCTCGGTATCATCGTTTTTAACAGCCAAACGATTTCCAGTTGAATGGCAAGAAAACAGGATAGTCAAACAAAGCCATAAGAACAAACGCATGAATTCAATCCTACAATTTCTGAACGATTCTGAAATTAAATTGCCAGTCGCCGCGTTTCGTAGCTATCCCGCTTTTCAGCGCCCACGCAAAGTCGAAGCGGATCCAGTCGCTCATCGCAAGACCGGTACCGGCGTTGGCCTTGAAATCTTTTAATTTGATTCCGTCGAAATTGACAAAGCTTCGGTTATCCCGATTGAGCCACACATAACCGGCGTCGGCGAAAAAAATCAAATCGAAATTTTTAAAAATCCAACCGATTCCCCAAATTTTAGTCAGCGGCGTTTTCGGTAAAAATGAATTATTGAAAGCATAATCAACATTCAAAAGCACGAGACGGTTGCCGTTTTGAAATTCACGATAGCGGTATCCTCGCAACGTCGAAATGCCTCCGGCATCAAACAGAAACTGATCTTGCGGCGACATCACGGCAGTTGTATCGGATTCGAATGTTGTTTTTCCCTGATGGGAGGCTAACCGAAGCCCCACCACCAATTTATGCCTGGCAAAAAGTTTCTGGTAACGTTTAAACGTGACGTCAGCCCGATGGTAAGAGAAATCGCCATCGAAAACTTTTTTGACGAGGCGAGAGCTTTGGAGTTTTCCTTTAAAGTACCATGCGCTGACAAAGGCGAGCGGCGATGGGCGAAAATCGATTTCATAATCTATTCCGGCGAAATAGTCATCACCTTCTGCAACAGGCGGGCTGGGTGCAAATATTTTTTTTCCATTTCTTTTATCGCCGCCCCAATCGAAAAGACTTTTCTTGGTTCGATTTCTTAAATTTTCATATTGTTCCAGACCCGCGAAAAGATTGACTTTGACTGTACCGCTCCATTCTTTTCCGAAACGGAATAGACCGCCGCGCGATTCATAATGATCGTAAAAATCCGAACGGAACAATAATGCACCGAGAGAATTCTGGATATCAGGAATGATGGATTGATCTTTACTGAACGTCAGATTGTGATAATCGATAGAAAGACTATATTCGTTATTACCGGAAGGAAAAATTTTCTTTACTTCAACCGCGTATCGTGGGTATTTTCCAGAGAAAGCATAACCGCCTCGGCCAGATAAATAAAAATCCCGGCTGAAAAAATATTGAGTGGTGACTCCCGTAAAACCGCCATCGGCTTTATTGTAGCGTAGCCAGGGACCAAGATTGAATTTGTCCGTCTTTTCGTACAAATAAAAATTGTATTGGGCTATGGCGGGGGTGGCGGCAAGAATAACGATGATCCAAAAAAAACATTTTCGCATCGCCGGCTCCTTAGGGTAATGAAAAAACCCGTTTACCGCAACGGCCAAAACGGGTTTTATGAGCTGCTCAGGTAGGGCTCGAACCTACAACCCTTCGGTTAACAGCCGAATGCTCTGCCATTGAGCTACTGAGCAATTTTCAAGGGCAGTAAAATAAAATTTCAGACCTATAAAGTCAAGTTTTTTTTTGAAAAACGAATTGATTATGTTGAATTATGTTCATTGAATTCAGATTGTAAATCGTTAGATACAGAAATTGACGGTTTTATCGTCAGTGACGGAATTAGCGATTTAAATAATAATTTTAAACTACTGTTTTTAATACGAATGATATGGGTACGAGTATTGATACTGTAATGATCAGAGGTGTCATATGAAAAAGAGAAATATAAATTCATTGAAGTTTTTGCTTTTAGTGTTTGTATTAACCATGGGCTGTGGGCATGGAAATGAAGACTTTACTGACAACAGTGTTCTTAAAAAAATAATTGAAGACGATCAGGAAGCCGTTTTTAATGTGGAAGTTGCTGACGATGCCGAAGCAGTCGATGACGATACGACGAGCAGCGTTTCCAAAACATTTGCGGTATTCAACAAAACTTATCATGCTGAAGCTGTGCTGGGCAATGGCGGGTTGAAAATCGGGCGTATTGTCAAAGTTCGTGAGATCAATCCGGACATACAATTTATCAATGACACGACGGCTTTTGCGACGGTCACGTACATTTTGAACGGGCAATTCGTGGCGATTTATCCTAACGGAGACGGATTAAGCAAGAATTTCACACATACTGTCGTGCGATTCATCACGTTTGTAAAACAAGAAAATCCAGCCACCCGCGAGGAATGGAGCCGCGTCAGCGTTTCCGCCGCAGTCGGATTGGCCGATAATAGTAAATTGGCTATCGATTCATTGATCATTAAAACTCCGTATGATACGATTGTCGCCGATAACCGTTATGATCTCGTATTTCTGGAGAAAAAGCATATCGTCTTGAAGCGTGGGGATTTGGTTACCGTCGAGATTGTTGCCGATAATGTCGTGAATGTTAATGAAAATTTATACGGACGCGTGATCGTGGGCAGAAACAAAATTCGCGACGGCCGGAATTTCTTCAGATTATTACAAGTTTCTCCGAAACATTATGCGCGGACATTTCGAATTCCCAACAATGCTCCGGCTGAATTTAATCAATTAACGATCGACGTGCTTACCAATGGAACCATTTACAGCCGATTGTTGCCGTATGATTCGTTTTTGATGTTAATTCCATTTAGG